>NZ_JAMYQZ010000059.1:0-40876 GCF_040321145.1 Mesorhizobium sp. M0514 | reverse complement strand
TCATAGACCTGAAGCATGAACAGCGGCGAGATGAGCGCAAGCACGTTGACCACGCCGCTGATCAACACAATGCCCCAAATCGCGGAAGTCAGAGGGAAGGGTCTCAAAGCTGAATCCTTTAAGGAATGGTTGTCACGTAAGTCTCCGGAGGCTGGCGACCCAGCTCCCTATATTGCTCCCCGACCGGCAACCGACTGCATCCGCTCGCTGGTTCAGGATCAGTGCTCCCGCCGAATATGTTTGGTCCCGGCATTTAATGGAGCGGGTCAACAACACCGTCCGGCTGAAAGTTTGGAAGGGATTCATCGTGGTCGGCCGCAAGGGCCCGAACAGGCTTCCGCCTCCACACCTTCAGGCGCGTTCATATTCGTCATCGGACAATTGCAGAAATCGATTGCTTGGATAGGCACACATTTACGAAATGAATTCACTCTCGTTCGCTTCGCCCTTCTGCTGAGCAGTTGCGGGGTCGCAGGCGGCGGGGCATCGCCATCCATGCCTCCTCTCATAGTCGAGGGGGGGGCAGTTTCTCAATTTGGGGACAACTGAGACGTCCGGTGCTCTTAGGCAGAGGAATCATACGAGATCCCTCCTGCAACATCATTTCCCGCATCCACAGGCTTGCCGGATCACTATTGTGGAGCGCAGGCCATTGAACGGCCTCCGTGAATGCGGGAGGAAGTGGCGGCGGAAGTTTGACAATCCGCAGGGGTGTTGTTTTTGCGAAATGCTGCGCCAGCCGTAAGGGCATGGTCCCGATGCGGCTGGTGCCTGCTACAACGGGCGGGATCAGGCTAAAGCCGTGTACGACAACTTCGATGCGTCTCTCGAAACCGTGCTCGAGCAAATACCATTCCTCCATGGAGAGCTGCCGGGTGTCCCCGAATTTGAACACAACCTGCCCCATCGATAAGTATCGCTCCAATGTAAGTGGCTCTGACAGCTGCTTGTTCGTGCCGCAGCCTACGCACACGAGCATATCTTCGAACAGGGCTGCGCGAGGATGTTTCGACATGAACACTTCCGGCATAATCAGAAAATCAACGTCGCCGCGCCGGAGAAGCTCCTCGGGGTCGTCGGAAATAGGGAGACATTCAAAGCGGACGGCGGGAGCTTCCCGCGCAGCACGTTCTACGATCTTCTTAAAAAATACGAGCGTGATGTAATCGGAAAGGATAATCCGGAAGCGACGATCCGATTGGGCTGGGTTGAAGGCGTCCCAGGAAATAATCGATAGCTGGATGTGCAGCAATGCCTCCCTGACTGCTGGGGCGAGCCCCTCAGCGCGCGGCGTCAAAATGAGCTCGCGGCCGCTCATCGTAAATAGCTCATCGCTGAAATAGGCGCGTAACCGAGCAACGGCGGCGCTCATTGCCGGCTGGCTCAGGTTAATACTGCGGGCCGCCGCGGTGACTTTACGTTCCCTGACCAGAGCGTCCAACACAACGAGGAGATTCAGATCGAGTCCCTTAAAACGCATGTCTTGATCTAGGCGGCGTGTGAATGGGTTGCGACCAAACATTCAATTCGAATGGTGAGTAGCGTCAACGCATCAGCCTTCGACGAAAAAGAGCAATCGAAAAGAAGAAGGGCAAAACTGTGTATATGCAAAGCGCGCCGATATGCAGGCCCATTTTGTCAATCGGACGGCCAAGCATCGCTGGACGAATGAGGTCGATTGCATGTGCGAGCGGTAATAAGGAGGCAGCATACTGAAAAGCGCCGGGCAATTGGTTGACCGGAAACATCGCGCCGCAAAGGAACAGCATGGGTGTAATAACAAGCGTATTATAAAATATGAAATATTCATAACTGGGCGCAAGCGCCGTGACGACCATCGCTAGACTCGCGAAGGCGAGGCCATTGAGAGCGATGACTGGCAGCAAGCAGAGGATGGATGGCCAAGATGCGTAGCCGAGCGTGGTAGCAACAATAGTGATTGCTGTGCCCGCCATGAGGGCCTTCGTGGCTGCCCACGCCAATTCGCCGAGTAAGATATCGCCGAGCGTCAGCTGAGTGCATAGCATTCCTTCCCAGGTGCGCTGGTCGCCCATGCGGCCGAAACTCCCGTAGACCGTTTCAGCGGTCGCCGATGCCATCACGCTTGTGGCAACCATGCCAGCCGCGAGAAACGCAATGTACGAAGTGCCCTCAACAGGACCTATCATTGTTCCGATGCCAAAGCCGAGACCGAACAGATAGATCATCGGATCAGCGAGGTTGCCGAGAACCGATGCAAGCCCGATTTTCTTCCATCCAAGATAGTTGCGGCGCCAAACCGCGACCCAATTCCACGCATTGGCGGGCATGCCCGCCGCATAACGTTCGCCCATTGTTCAGTCCTCCATCTCGCGCCCGGTTAACCGCAAAAACACATCCTCGAGATTGGGGGGACGCTGCAGAAGGCGTAGACCCGTGCGCCCGCGTAGCTGCGCCAGCACCTGCTCCGGATCGGGTGCATAGCAAAAAAGCGTCTCACCGCTCACCTCGATGCGCTGTGCGTACGGCCGGATCAGCGCACCTAGTTCATGCGGATTGCCGCCGTAGACCTCCACCACGTCACAGCCGATCTGCTCGTCAATGAGTTCGGACGGGCGACCTTCGGCGATCTTGCGCCCCTCCTCCATAACGCACAGCCGATCGCACAGCCGCTCGGCCTCTTCCATGAAATGGGTAGTCAAAAGAATAGTCTTGCCCCGCGCCAGCAGCGATCGCAGCCGATCCCAGATCAGGTGGCGGGCCTGCGGATCGAGGCCGGTGGTCGGCTCGTCCATCACCAGCAAGTGCGGGTCATTGATGAGCGCACGCGCGAGCGTCAGGCGCCGCTTCATGCCGCCGGACAGTTCGGCGACGCGCGCATCCGCTTTGTTCTCGAGGCGGGCGAACTCAAGCAGCGATGGTATGACCGCATCGATCTGGCGTCTGCTCATCCGGAAGTAGCGCCCGAACACCAACAGGTTCTCGCGTACAGTGAACGCGGCATCAAGATTGTCGAACTGCGGGACCACGCCGATGCGCATACGTGCCAAACGCGCGCGCGCCGGCACTGGAGCGCCGAGCACAGTAATCTTGCCCGCATCAGGCGATGTCATGCCGAGGACCATACGCGCAATCGTGCTTTTGCCCGCGCCGTTCGGTCCCAAGAGCCCGAAGCATTCCCCCGCCGCAACGCGGAACGACAGCCTGTCGACAACGAGCTTGTCATAAGTTTTGCTTACGTCAGTAAGGTCGATCGCTATCATGGACATGGGTTCATTTTACCGAGAGGGACGACAAAACTGGCGGTTGCTTGGTTCCCTGCCGACCTGAAACTGTGACTCGTCTTCGTCATCCCCGCCGTCGATAACGAACTGATCGACATCACAAGGATCTAGCCGCTGCTCCGCTAAAGCGGCGACAATTGCGTCGAGATTATCGATGGATTGGTATCGCGGATCGTTGTGCCGCTTTTCCAGGTCATCGCAGAAGACGAGCCGTCCATCCTGGACCAGGGCGATCGCCCCATCATGGGTCAGCTTGGTACCACAGATGCGCATAGTGTCTCCACGTTAACGGCGATAGATTCGAGATTCATCAGGAAGCGGAAATCGGGTTCCGGAAACGGACGAGCAAGCAGTCTTCGTTGACCGACTCGCCCCGACACTCAAGCCGCTCTACCTCGATCAACGTTTCGTTCAGCATGGCGATGACCGGCTCAGCACCAGCGGCGTGACCCCAGCGACGGCAATTAGCATCCCTTGCCGATCCGAAGATCAGATGCCCGCCTGGCGCAAGCACCCGCACCAGGTTTTTGACGGCCGCGCGCATCTCGGCTATGTCTCCGAGGTAGTAGAGGACCTCCGCCACAACGATCACGTCAAACAACTCGTCGGTCGAAAACTGTTGAACATCGCAGACTATCCAGTTGATGCGCGACGGCTCCTTTATCCGTTGACGTGCTCGAGCAATGGCTTGCGCCACGACATCGATGACGGTGAGCCCTTGGCAGTAGGGGGCTAGTTTTTCCGTGAATGCGCCGGCAGCGCACCCGACTTCGAGGGCATTTGTAATGGAGCCTTGGGCAAGCGCCAGCTGGAGCATTTGCGTGTGGCGCTTCCGCTCGAATGGATTGCCGTCGAGGCGCCACGGATCGTCGGCGGCCAATTCCCGATCAAGCAACTGATGATTCACGTTCTGGGTCAAACTCGTGCACCTCTCGTCCATTAGGTATTTGCGATCACTCGTCGCCGCAAATGTTGTCCGACAGGACTAATTCCGAAGAATCCCGCGCAAGATTGAGCCTGCGAAGCGGAGCCGAATGGGGCGAGAGTTCTGCCCTGCTGGAACCAGTGATCGGAGCTTGGGTGGGGGCCTGTTTTCCCCCAGTGTTCGATGTAGCGACAGCAGAGCTTCGCGACAGCCAATCGCTATTGCTCAAGGTACACAGCGCGTAGGCCTTCAACGGAAGCAAGAGAAAGACGTTGATGAACGTGTGCAGCGAAAAGCCAAGAAATCGAAATTGTCGGGCACGAAATGCTACCACGCTGCATCGGAGCATGGTCATGGACACAATCATCAGTCCTGTCCACCAAGGCACAGTGCCTGTCAGTGCGAAATGTGCGAGGCCCGTTAATACCGATAGGGCGAGGAGTAGCGCGCCGAGATTCTGTCCGACCACGTCCAACGTGAGATAGCTATTTAGGCTAGGCAGCAAGCGCAGCCCAAGCAGCGTGTCCCGGAATGTGCTTCGTGCCCAACGGAGTTGTTGGCGCAGATACGGTCCGAGTCTGTTCGGAACGACTGTGGCCGCGATGGCGCTCGGAACGTATTCGGTTCGAAAGCCTGCTTTCAGCATCAGGATAGTGAGATGGCGATCCTCACCGAAGTCGCTTGGCTTGCCCCGAAAAAATTGCGACTCGTACTGGTCCAGTAACAAAAGGAGCGCAGACCGGCGGTACATGGCACATGGGCCGCAACAGCACATAACGGCACCGAAGCGAGCCTGTGCCGCGCGCTCCTCGTTGCAAGCCAGCCAGTACTCCATGTCTATCAGCCTGGTCAGCCAGCTCTCGGTTCGGTTACTGGCCGTCAACTGACCCATGACTGCGCCGACCGCTGAATCTCGCATCTTCGGTACAAGCTTGGAAATGACGTCGGGCGCGAGTACCGTGTCTGAATCAACGTTAAGCACCAGATCCCCTGATGAGCGTCGTATCGCGGCGATCTGCGCCTTGCGCTTTCCAACATTCTCGGGAAGCAAAATGATGTCGAACCTGGGGTCGCGCGCGTAGTCTTCGTGGACAGTTCCTAAGGCTTCGCGATTTCCAGAACCGTCATCAACCAAATAGACCCGAAGTCTTCCGGCGTATTCTTGGTCTGCAATGGAAGCCAGGCACTCTGAAAGCGTGCGCGGATCCTCGTTGAAGCAGGGGACGATGACATCCACGCTGGGCAGTTTGTCGGAGCCGGCGAGAACCTCCAACGCCGACGAATCCTTTGTCGGCATAGCATAAAGCCCTTGCATGCTCTTATAGGCAGTCGAGAGCAGTGCATAAAGCGAAATGGCCACAGTGCTGGTTGTACCAAGAAGAGTCATGGGATCTCGTTGTTCAGTGATGTTGAGGAAGTGAGCGGATTACAAATCCGCGCTCACGCAGTGCTGGAATCAGCCGGGACAGCGCCGTGACCGTCTGGTCGCGCATGCCGGCGTGAGCGCCCTGGCTCAACTCGCCGGGAGGGCATCCGTCGTGCAAGAGTACAATTGCGCCCGGCCGGACGGAGGCGAGCACTTTATCGATAATCGCCTCGACTCCAGGGCGAGACCAATCTCGAGGGTCGACGGACCAATGAAGGGCCGCCAGCCCGGCGATCTGTGATGCTGTGCAGACTTCTTCGCTCCAGGCGCCGTAGGGCGCGCGAACAAAGCGGACCGAGGCCTGCGGGCACGCTCTCATGATGGCGTCGTTCGCTTCAAAGACCTCACGTTGCACTTCGCCGAAACCGCATTGGTACAGATCCGGATGAGACATCGTGTGGTTGCCTACCTCGTGCCCTTCTGCGATCATCCGTTGGATTAGATATGGGTGCTCTAAGGCGTAGGCGCCGATGACGAAGAAAGTCGCCGGTACCCGCTGCTCTGCCAGCACGTCGAGAATCTCCGGTGTGAAAAGTGGATTGGGACCGTCGTCAAACGTCAGATAAACGCTTCGACGGCCGGTGCCGTCAGAGCACTCTCGGCGCACTTCGTACAAGCAATCGGACCGGCTCATAGCTCTGGTCCGTTCCGATCTATCATCGTGCCCGTGGGCCATTCGCTGATCGGCCGTCCAACTGGCAGAACAATTGTGAGTGCGTCATCGATGCGTGTGGGCGGCAGGTCGAGGCGGGCCTCTGGTCGGGTGGAGCGCACGCGAATTCCCGACAAAACGGCCATAGGGCTGTATCGCCGTCCGAACCTCTCAACATGATTCCGCAGCGCGTCCCTGACCGTTCCGAAAGCGAATGGAACGCCAAGCTCCTGCAGTATTGGAAGCATGACATGGATTGAATGGGCGATTCCCAGACCCTCAAGGTCCGGACGTACCCCGTACAGGCCCAGTTCAGCCACCAACAGGTCGACCGCGTCGACCTTGATGAAACGGCGCAGTATGCCCATGTGAGCCGCTACACCGCTTGAATCATAAGCGATTACGCGGAGTTCAGGCCTGGCTCCGGCCCAGCTTCGACTACCTTCGAACGGTTCTGCGTTGGAGGCCCCAGTCGGCCCGTACGTATCACGAAAGAAATCGGCGAGCTCAACGTGATCGGAGAGCTGCAACTCGTTTTCCCAGCACAACTTCCACTGCACCTGATGGCGCATTCAGGACCTCTCTTCATATTGGTTTTTGCGGCCGCATTACTCGACCAAAGCGGCGTGTTGGCTGCACTCAGCCGTTGTCGTTGGCGAAGGTGAGCCAGACGCTCTCTCGAGTTCCGGCCCGTGTCGTCGATTTGAGCTTGACGTCGCTCATTTTCCGTTCCTCTAATGCATGGCTCGTAAATTCGTAAAATTGATTGTTTGAATGATACGCATCCACGCGTTGGATAGAACATGACATGCGTTTTAAAGGGCTGGATCTAAATCTCCTCGTTGTGCTGGACGCTCTGATGAGGGAGCGTAAAGTCACTGCCGCGGCTCGCAGTATCAACCTGAGCCAGCCGGCCATGAGCGCCGCCGTTGCTCGGCTACGCGCCTATTTTAACGATGAGCTATTTACGATGAACGGCCGCGAGCTCATTTTGACGCCGCGCGCCGACGGGCTCGCCCCAGCAGTCCGGGACGCATTGCTGCACATCCAGCTATCGATTATTTCCCCCGACGCCTTCAACCCGGTCCAATCGGATCGTCTCTTCCGAATCATGCTTTCCGATTACATCACGCTCGTATTTTTTAGGAAGATAGTAGAGCGCGCTGCGCGGGAAGCTCCCGCCGTCCGCTTTGAATGTCTGCCTATTTGCGACGACCCCGAGGAGCTTCTCCGGCGCGGCGACGTTGATTTTCTGATTATGCCGGAAGTGTTCATGTCGAAACATCCTCGCGCAGCCCTGTTCGAAGATAAGCTCGTAGGCGTAGGCTGCGGCACGAACAAGCAGCTGTCGGAGCCACTTACATTCGAGCGATACTTGTGCATGGGGCATGTTGTGCTCAAATTCAGGCACACCCGGCAGCCCACCATGGAGGAATGGTATTTGCTCGAGCACGGTTTCGAGAGACGTATCGAAGTTGTCGTACAGGGCTTTAGCCTGATCCCGCCCGTCCTGTCAGGCACCAGCCGCATCGGGACTATGCCCTTACGGCTGGCGCAGCATTTCGCAAAAACAACACCCCTGCGGATTGTCCAACTTCCGCCGCCACTTCCTCCTCCTGCATTCACGGAAGCCGTTCAATGGCCTGAGCTTCACAATAGTGATCCGGCAAGCATGTGGATGCGGGAAATGATGTTGCAGGAGGCATCTCGCCTGGCGCCTTTGCCTGAAATCATTGAGCGTCTCGGGCACGCCGATCCGACCTTTCGTTTCTTGGTACCGACTGCCACCTCGAAATCGCGTGCGAAGTCCCGGAAGATGTTGAGCCCCACCTAATCACCGCCTGTAAGACAGGCTGATCAGCATGTTCGACAAGCGCCGGCGCGGCGCGTGTTACCTACGTTCTGGGGCTGATCTCAGGCGAGTTGCTCGTCAAGGATGTGTGGCAGAGTGATGCCAGCTGCCTTGATTGCCCGCTTTGGCCGTAGGTGGTGACGACGCGAGCATTCTTTTCGATGGCGGCTTCTGGAGGCGGACGCGATCGCGTAGGAGCGGTTGCCCTTCGGGCGTCGGGCCTTTGGCCCGGCAGAGCGGCGCAGTTCCTTGCTAAGTGCGAGGGGCCGGAATGAGCAGAACACACGCCCGGGCTGCTACTGAATTGACTGCCGCCTCGATTTGCGTGCGAAGTCCCAGAAGATGGTTAGCCCGGTTAAATTCCTACCTTGCCGGCTGTGCCGCGGCTTTTCACGTGCAGCCAGGCGAGGAGATGGCGGTCGACGAGGTCGACCCCAAATGGACTGTGCTGGCCTCGCTCGGCTCTTGCCGTGCGGGATCATTGACCACACCCCCTGCACGAGAACGTGGGGCATGTTGGCAAGTGAAGCCGGTGGAGGTTGACGCTGCGGATCTAGGCAATCTACCTCGCGCTTCCGCCTTCATATATTTTCCGGCAGATGGATGTCGAACGGCAGAAATGTCTGTCCGGGTGTTTCAGCGGTGCCGGTCTCGATAGCCCGTGTCATCAGCGTTATCAGCTCCTGGCAAAGCCGGCGCATTGGCGTGGCGACCGCCATCGTGACGATGTTATCTGCAAGCGCTGCCCGAGACTCAGGTGTGATTTCATTCACGATCGCGACGAGATCCCGACTTTTGCCCTCTTCTCGGAGCGCGGAGATCGCGCCCTCCATGCCGCCGCCGGCGACATAGAAGCCGACGAGCTCGGGCTCCCGCTGCATGAGATCAAGCGTTGCCTCGTAGGTGATCTGCCGTTTCTCGAGGTTCATGACCGGATCCAGCACCTCGAACGTGGGCGCGTTCTCACGGCAATAGGAGCGAAAGCCGACGTCACGGAGCTCGTGCCCCTGGAAACGATGGCTGCCGACAAACACCGCCACTTTGCCGGGCCGTTTTGCGACCTTGGACACCATCCAAGCGGCCGTGCGCCCCACCTTGCGGTTGTTAAGGCCGATATACCCCTGTCGCACGCCGGCGGCGAAGTCGGAAAGCAGCGAGAAAACCGGAATGCCCTTGGCCTTGAGGTCCTCAACCGCTGCTGTGATTTTCGGGTGGTCCGGTGCCACCATCGCGATTGCATGGCAGCGTGCGCCCAACTCCTTGAGCGGCGCGATCAGGTCGCTCGGCATATGTGACGGGGCGAATTCGACGAGCGGAATGCCGTGGAAGGACTGGGCCAAATTGACCGATGCTTCGACCTCGCGCGCTAAATCTTGGTAGAAATGCTGGGCCGGTTTTCTCAAGATGAAGCCCAGACGGTAGTGCGGTAGGTCTCGCCGCAACCGCTGCTTGATTAGCCCGGCAGCATGATAGCCGATCGCCTGGGCGGCGTCGTGGACCCGCCGCGCGGTCTCCTCGCGCACCGGATGGCGGGCGTTCAGAACCCGATCGATCGTTGCTACGCTGACTCGGGCTTCGCGGGCGAGATCGGCAATTGTGGGGCGCTTGGTCATAGGTCCTATTCTGATTGGTTTTTGACGCGGGCCGGCTCTCTGTCCGCCTAGCGCGTTTCGGTTTCGGGTGGCAAAGTGAAGACGTCCCCATACGAATGGGCACAACGTGTTGGACGAACATCATTGCAGACGTAAACCGGCCGGGTATACTGAAAGGCTCATTCGCTTAAAGGGCGGTGACGATTTGCACTCACACATTTAGCGCTTCTGATACATGGTCCGTGAGGAGCCGTTTAGAGGCTGCGGGTCGGTCGTTCAGTTATGTGACCAGCTAAGCGACTTGACAGGTCGTGGGCCGCCCACCTTACTTGCAGGAGGGTAGCCGGTTTGATGCCTCGGTAAGCTGATGACCGCTGAAGGCAGCTTTCATCTGTGCTCGGTCCAACTCTCCTTCCCAGCGTGCGACGACGAGGGATGCCACTGCGTTGCCGACGCAATTCGTCAGCGCCCGGCATTCGGACATGAATCGGTCGATGCCGAGTATCAGTGCCATCCCAGCAACGGGAACACTCGGAACTACCGCGAGCGTAGCCGCCAGGGTGATGAAGCCCGCACCTGTCACACCTGCAGCGCCCTTGGAGGAAAGCATTGCTACGAGCAGCAGCAGCACCTGATCGCCGATGGACAGATCCGTGTTCGTCGCCTGTGCGATGAAGAGAGCCGCTAGCGTCATGTAGATATTCGTGCCGTCCAGATTGAACGAATATCCGGCCGGGATGACGAGACCCACAACCGAACGCCTGGCGCCCGCCTTCTCCATTTTCTCCATCAGCGACGGGAGCGCCGCCTCCGAGGAGGACGTTGCGAGGACAAGCAGCAGCTCTTCCTTGATGTAACGAATGAGAGAACAAATCGAAAAGCCGTTGTACCGGCAGACTGCGCCGAGAACCCCGAACACGAAGAGGAAGGCGGTGAAATAGAACGTCGCGACCAGCATCGCGAGGTTGACCACCGAACCGATGCCATATCTGCCGATGGTGAAGGCCATCGCGCCAAAAGCGCCGATCGGCGCGGCCTTCATCAGAATTCCGACGAGCTTGAAGACAGGCACAATGAGCGCCTGGAGGAAGGAAACGACAGGCTTGCCCGTCTCTCCGGCCATCGCAAGCGCCATGCCGAACAGAACCGAGAAGAACAGCACCTGCAGGATGTCGCCTTCCGCGAAGGCACCGACGATCGTTGGCGGGATGATGTTCATCAGGAAGCCGGTGACCGACTGCGCTTTGGCTTTTGCGGCATAGGTATTCACGGCCTGGACATCGAGCGAGGCCGGATCGATGTTCAGGCCGTCGCCAGGCTGGACGACATTGGCGACGATGAGGCCGACGATCAGCGCGAGCGTTGAGAAGGTGAGGAAATAAACCATTGCCTTGCCGGCGACCCGGCCGACCTTATGAAGATCGTTCATGCCAGCAATGCCGGTCGCAATTGTCAGGAAGATGACAGGCGCGATGATCATCTTGACCAGCTTGATGAAGGCATCACCCAGCGGCTTCAGGCTCTCGCCGGTCTCCGGATAAAAATAGCCAATTGCGACGCCGAGCGCGATGGCGGCAAGCACCTGGGCGTAGAGCTTGGTGTAGAAGGGTTTGCGGGGCGCGGGACTCGCGCCGCGGACTTGTGCAGCTGACACTGTTTCTCTCTCCCTGACCGGATCGAGGTGGCGTGACTTCTCCCGGGCTTCTCCCTATCGCGGCGCTCCGGTCGAACGCTGCACCAACGCCGCCGCAATACCCATGCCAGATGAATCCGCATCACCTGAACTGACGTGGGCTCGCCAATGATGGAGGAATGCGGTGTCAGACCAGCGGGCAAGGTCGCGGTCCGAACGCCCTTGATGGTCTCTGGCAGAGTGCTGCCGGTCGATCCCTCTGGCTAGCGGTTTGCTGCACAGAGCGTGGTGGGTTCCTCGTTAGCCGGCTTTGGACCGGGCCCCATCGTTGGCGCCAGCGCGTACCAATAGGTCGCCTGTTCAAGGCCGTCCAGATGACAGGCTAACTTACCCCTGTTCGGAAGCGCTCGTTTCTAGACAGCCTACGACCATGCAGCCACTGCAATCACAGAATAAATTCGGACGGCCTTTTGGACGACCCATTTTGCAAATCAACGCCCGCAGCAGGGGCAGCCGTTTCCAAGCGGTCGCATCGTAATCTGTTCAGACTTTTCGATACGCTCATTGAGTGTGCCGATTTCGGCCCCCAGTGATGGTGCTGACCACGACGATGCAATTCATAAAGTTGCGAGCACCGCCTACGAAGTCGTACTCGACGCCAGCTTCGCGCCTTCACACGCGACATCGCCGCCGCCTGATCAACTCGAGAAAGATGGCGGTTGCCGCAACGGACCAGTGCCGTTGGCTGTTATTATCGCTCCCGCCCCTCCTTCGCGGGCGCTGGTGAATGGCACGGCCCCGCATTTACACTCCGCGCGGTCAGCCGCTCGGGCAAGGCATGGCCGGCCCAGGTATTTCTGCTTCAACGCAAAGATAGAACTGATGAATCCTATCATAGGCCGCGAGGTTTCCTTTCACAGATGAAAGAAAGCTCGATTGACTATGCCGCCTCGCTCCAGTCTTTTGAAAACAACGTGTGTTTGCCGGGGCAAGCCCAATAACATGGCCAAGCTTCGTGGAGGGAGTAGCCAAGCGATGCGTCAGGGCTAGACCCGCTTTGCACTCGACCACACGGCGGCGGCACGAGTTCACGTCGGAGCATATTCGCGCGTGCCCGCGACGTCGCGGGCGCACATGCCGCCAGCCTAGATTTGATGGCGCGAGATCGAGGATCACATGCACCACAACATGAGCAAGTCAGAACAGAATGCCCGCGACTGCGGCATATCGCTGCCGAATGCGATGAAGGGTTGTCCAAAGCCCGACACGAATCCTGCGAATGTGGCATTGCACGAGCGCGCACTAACCGGCATCTTCGAAATATCGAAAGTACTCGCCGATGCCGCCCGGCTCGAACTCAAGTTGGCCAAGGTAGTCGACCTCCTGCACTCGTTTGTGCAGATGCGGCACGGCATCATCGCTCTCTGCGATGCCGAGGGCGGACTGGACATCACAGTGGCCAGCGGCTGCGGCACGAACGGCAATGAGCCCTCCCGGTCGCGCCTGCCGCGCAACGCCATCGATCAGATTGTGACGAACGACACGCCGCTCGTCGCCGACGACATAGCGATGCATCCGACCTTCACTGCCACTGATATCGAGGTGCTTGGGGCCTCCGACACCGTGTCGTTCATCGGCGTTCCCATTCGTGTTGATGGGAACGCCATAGGCGCGCTGACTTTGGACCGGGTTTTGGAAAGCAGGTCAAGCTATGGGCTCGACGATGATGTCCGGCTGCTCACCATGATTGCCAACATGGTGGGACAGACAGTCAAGTTGCATCGCTTCTCCGCGGCCGACAGCGAGCGAGCGCCGGAGCTGGAACATCGGCTGCAAACGAAATTTTCTGATGTTAAGCACCCTGCACCCCGGCGCAAAAAGGTTCACGTCGAGGGGATGATTGGTGACAGTCCGGCGATAAGCGCCCTGCTGGAGAAGATCGCGGTCGTAGCGAAGGCAAAAACCACAGTTCTGTTGCGAGGTGAGTCCGGTACCGGGAAGGAGCTGGCTGCCAAGGCAATTCACGAGTTGTCGCCGCGCGCCAAGCGGCCCTTCGTTAAACTCAATTGTGCAGCGCTCCCAGAGACAGTCCTGGAATCCGAATTGTTCGGTCATGAGAAGGGTGCCTTCACAAGCGCATTCAATTCCCGCAAGGGGCGCTTTGAGCTCGCTGACAAGGGGACGTTGTTTCTGGATGAGATTGGCGAGATCTCGGCCTCGTTCCAGGCAAAGCTACTGCGCGTGCTGCAGGAGCAGGAGTTTGAGCGCGTCGGCAGCAATCAGACCATCAAGGTCGACGTTCGCGTGATTGCCGCCACGAACAGGAACCTGGAAGAGGCGGTTGCAAGGAATGAGTTCCGCGCCGACCTATACTACCGCATCAACGTGGTTCCCTTGCTGGTACCAGCATTGCGCCAAAGGCGCAGCGATATTCCGCTCCTCGCAGCTGAGTTTCTCAAGAAGTTCAACAACGAGAACGGCTGTACGCTCACCTTCGATCCGCGTGCGATTGAAGTGCTGATGAAATGTGAGTTTCCCGGCAACATTCGCGAGCTTGAAAATTGCGTGCACCGGACAGCGATCCTGGCCGAGGGACTGTCAATCGGGAGAAACGACTTTGCCTGCTCCCAAGGCCAATGCTTTGCCGAGGCGCTGTGGAAGTGCAGATCGGGCAAGGCCGCGCTGCAACCACCGCCGATCCTGCCGGAGTCAGCGAATTTGGCCACGCCCCCGGACGAGGCCGCCAGTTCGGCCGCGACTACAGGCCCGCTTGCCGGCGCAACCCACCCAATTGGCGCGAGGACGCCCGATATAGAGCGCGTCATTGCTGCCATGGAAAGATGTGGCTGGGTGCAGGCAAAGGCAGCGCGCTTGCTTGGGCTGACCCCGCGCCAGATTGGCTACGTGCTGAGGAAATACGGCGTCGAGATCAAGCGTCTTTGAAAGCATGACCCTGGGCATGAGCTGAGCCGCTTAGCGCCTTGGCGCCGCGCAGCGATGCAGATCCGCGTGCGCGTCAACTCGATTCGACCGAAGACAGCCTGGCTGAATTCCCATCTCAGCCGGCGCTGCGACCATTGTGTGAAAGGCAACCCTGCCATCGTCAATCCCGTCCGCCATGTTGCTCTCGTTGCGAGCTCATACGCATGCCCCCTGTACTGAAACGGAGTCAAATATGTCCGACGCAAAACTGCAAACTGTGCTTTCGGCTCTTTCGCAAGTGACACGACAGTTGGATGCTCTGCCGTCCAACGGACCAGCGCCGGACGCAAATCTTATCAAGCTGAATACGAATGAGAACCCGTTTCCGTTGCCGCCAATCATAATGCAAAGTGCAGTGGCGGCCCTCAAGCGCCAGTATCTATATCCGGATGACGATAACTTCAGATTGAGGGAAGCAGCGTCCAGCACCTATGGCGTTTCCAGGGATCAGGTCATCGCTGGCAACGGGTCGTCTGAACTGCTCGGACTGATCTACAGAGCTTTCCTCGCACCCGGCGACAAGGTTGCGATGATGTCGCCAGGGTTTTCGTTCAACCGCAAACTTGCCATGCTTCAGGGCGCTGAGTTCCTCGAAATCGGATGTCAAGCTCATTCCCTGCCAATGGAGCAATTGCTTTCCGGTGCGGCAAAAGACGCCAAGTTTATTATGTTGGCCAATCCAAACAATCCGACCGGAACATTCCTCCCGATAAGCGATATCGAATGCCTCGTAGCACAATCGGACCGCTTGATTGTCCTTGATGAGGCCTACGTCGACTTTGCACCCGATCACGGACTGCGCCTCATCAACCGGTATTCGAATCTTCTGATCTTGAGGTCATTCTCGAAAAGCTATGCCGCCGCCGGCATTCGCGTCGGTTTCGGTTTCGGTCACCCTGAAATTATTGGAAGGCTGCGAAACATCCAGAACGTCTTCAACATGAACGTGATCGGGCATGCCGTTGGTATCAGCGTGCTTGCGCATCGCGGCGCCTACGCAGACAACCACAAGCACATCAAGGATGAACGAGAGCGAGTGACAGTTGCACTATCGCAACTCGGATTTTCCGTAACACCCTCCCGCGCAAATTTCTTGCTGGCCCGTGTGCCCGCGGGACAGGACGGCTCATGGTGGCAAGCAGCATTGGAGAGGCAAAAGATACTTGTCGCGTTTTTTCCGGACAAAGGCTTGGAACACTGTATCCGCGTCAGCATCGGCACAAAAGAGCAGATGGATGAATTTCTTGCTGCCGCTGGCGACATTGCTGGAAGCTTAACGGTGCCAAGCTCCAGAGGCAGGGAAGCGTCAGGCTCTGCTTCTTTGTTACGCTGACGCTAATCGGCGATCACACACATCTCTTCCGACTTGCTGGTGATCCCAGCAAGAAAACAGCCTGCTTTTAAAATCGGGGACTTAAAGAGTGACAAACGTCTTTCCTTCAAACCTGGCTTTCGGCATCTTCGATCATTTGGATGAGGATGGCCGCGATATAGGCCGGCAGTACGAAGATCGCCTGATATTAGCAGAGGCGTGCGATCAGCTAGGGTTCTATGCCTATCATCTCGCAGAACACCACTGTACTCCCCATGGGAGAGGTCCATCGCCGAATCTGTTCTTATCGAGCGTCGCCCAGCGCACCCGGCGCTTGCGTCTCGGACCCTTGGTGATGCTGCTTGCGCTTTATCATCCGCTGCGTGCGTTCGAAGAGATCTGTATGCTGGACCAGTTGAGCGGTGGCAGGCTCGAACTGGGCATAGGGCGCGGTGCTCTCCCGACCGAATTGGGCTACTTCGGGATTGGTGCGGACGCGGTGCCGGGCCGTTATGCCGAAGCCAGCGAAATTCTTATGCAAATACTTGTGAATTCGAGGGAGGTCGGCACGCTATGCTATCAAGGCCGCCATTTTGATCTCAATGACGTTCCTTTGACGCTAAGACCTCATCAGCGTCCACATCCGCCCACATGGGTCGCTGCCAATCGACGCGAGTCCACAGCTTGGGCCGCTGCGAATGGAACAAATATCGCGTGTGTAGGACCTTCCTCTTCTGTTCGCAAAACTACTGATGCGTTCCGCGCCTATCGAGAGGACAACGCAGGCGGGGGGGATCAAGGGAGATTTGTCGGATTGCTCCGCATGGTCGTGATTGGGCGTTGTGACACACATGCCTATTCGCTCGCGGCACCTGCTTACGCACGCTGGCTCAAGAGCTTCCAATTCCTTTACGAGCTTAACGCTATCCCCACTCCACCAAACTTGCCGCTGACCTTCGATGCGGCAGTCGAGAGTGAATTGTGCGTGGTAGGATCAGCAGAGTCTGTGCGAAAAGCTCTGCTAGATCAGTTGGAAGAGGCAGGTGCCAACTACCTGCTTTGTCAAATGGCATTTGGAAATCTGCCGCTAGATGCTTCCCTTTACACCGCGAGGACGATTCAGTCCGAAATCATGGCTCGACTTGGCTCACCATGAAATTCGCTGTCAGAGGTTAAATCGTTGTGCAGCGCTCTCACACTCACGTGATCGAGCGTGCACGTGGTGGGGCGGGCAATCGAGAGGAGGCCAAACTGACGACGAGCAGGCGGCACAGGATACCAGCTTGTGCGTTGGCTGGCGTCTGGGCATCGTGTGAACATGCACGATCCTAAGGAGAGGGTAGCCGAGCGCGTCACGATGCCGGCACGCGTCTGCTCGTCGCGCTGGCGCTAGTCGTTGCCCATAGCCAGCCGCAGGAGGTTCTTCTCGCCCGGGGCGGCGTCGGTGCGGCGCCCACTAATCCAGCTTCATCAGCGGCCCGTCGGTGGCAAAGCCGTCACTCGCTACGGCGCTATTGAGGGCGCGCTCGCGAGCGGCTTTGCGACGCCCAGCCAACATCTCCAGCGAGCTCGCCCGATGATGGTGGTGCACCGCGGTCGGATACGATGCTGGAGGAAATCGTTCGCAGCCGGTCTTCACGAATTGCGGGGAGTGCTCGTTCTTGAGTGCTGGCTGCTGGCCGGATGCGGTGGCCTGAGTGGTCTGCCGACACGCCCGAAAGTCAACGCCACTACCACAAGGCCGCCAAGATGTCAGGTCTGAGAGCCAGCTTGGACGGTGGTATCGTGTTCGGGAAGGTCGTCGAAGGAGGCGTAGTTGAGATAGTAGAGTTTGGAATACAGGCCGCCCATGGCTATTAACTCATCGTGGTTGCCAGTCGCAATAACTTGGCCATTCTGAAGCACGATGATGCGGTCGGCCCCCCGGACCGTGGCGAGACGGTGGGCGATGACGAGGCCAGTCCGCCCTTCAAGCAGCTTGATCAGAGCCTTCTGAATCTGCAATTCCGTGTAGCTGTCGATGTTGGCGGTAGCTTCGTCGAGCACGAGGATCTTGGCGTCAGCGACGAGGGCGCGGGCGAAACTGATAAGCTGGCGCTGGCCGAGAGATAAGTTGTCGCCGCGTTCGCCAAGTTGGGTCTCATACCCGTCGGCGAGGCTCATGACGAAGTCATGCGCGCCGACAGCCTTGGCCGCCTCGATCACCTTGTCGCGCGTGGCTTCCGTCTTCTGGTATCGGATGTTCTCGAAGACCGTCCCGGTGAACAGGAATGGCTCCTGCAGCACCATGGCGACCTGGCGGCCGAGCGATTCCTGGGTGACGTCGCGTACATCATGTCCGCCGACCAGCACCTGACCCTGCTGAACATCATAGAAGCGGTGGACCAGGGCCATCGCACTCGATTTGCCAGAACCGCTCGGTCCGACTAGTGCGACCGTCTCGCCCGGATTGACCTTGAACGAGACATTTTTCAGAACCGAACGGTTCGGATCGTAGCCGAAGGTGACGTCCCTAAACTCGACCGAGCCGTCCATTTCGGGCGAAAGCACCTCGGCATTGGGTTTGTCCTTAACATCGATCTTGACGTCGAGCACATCCGTCAGGCGCTTGCCTGAGGCCATGGCGCGCTGCATGACCGAATATTGCAGGGTGAGTGAGCGGATCGGGTCAAAGAAGCGCTGGATGTAAAATAGGTAGGCTACCAACACGCCCACATCTATACGGCTATTCATGACCATCGAGCCGCCGACCACAATAACGGCGGCCAAGGCGAGGCCGGTGATGCCATCGACGATGGGCACCATGACCAGTGCATATCTGGCAGCGATCAGGTGGGTCCTGAGGTTGGCATGGGCCCGATCGTCAAAAAGACTGAAATTCACCTGCTGGCGGTCCATTGACTGTATGGTCCGCACGCCGTGAATGGCTTCGGCCAGCGCGCCATTGACGACGGAATTGGTTTCGTGTGCAGCCATGAAGGCGTCGCGGGCACGCGGCAACCAGACAATGCGGACGATCACCAGGATCGGCAGAACCGATAGCGTCAGGAGGCCGAGGCGAAAGTCGAGCCACAGCATTACGAAAACGATGCCGAAGAGAAGCGCAACATCGCCTAGGGAATATACCGAGGTTTCCAAGAACTCCTGTATGGAGTTAACGTCGCCTTGCAGGCGCGACATCAGGCGTCCGACCTCGGTCTTGTCCATGAAAGAGAGCGAAACCTTTTGCAGATGGCCAAACATGGCGCGGCGGATGTCGAACAGGACAGTTTCGGCCATTTTCCCGTCCAAGGCTTCCTGCATGTAGCCGGCGGCGAAATTGACCAAAATCGCCGAAAGGAACGCGCCGACGGCCGCAAGCTGGGCTGAGCGATCGGGCCTTGCCGGGTTCATGCCGAGGTCGATCGCGTAGCGGATGATCAAGGGGATGAGAAGCTGCGTCCCGGTGAAGATCAGCATCGCGACAATCGTGACAACTACCTTTGCCCGGTAGGGATGGACGAAGCCCCAGATGCGACGGAGGATGCTCTTGTCGAAAGCCCGGCCGAACATCTCCTCCTCGATCCGGTGCGAGCCGACGACCGCGCGCGGAGGGCGTCTCCCGTCGTCAGGTTCGGCTTCGAGTTCGCCGCGGCCCTGGTCCATCAGCGGGCGCCCCCATCCTGGCTAATAATGCTATCACCCGGGCACGTCTGGAGATCGTAAAGGGCCCTGTAGCGTCCCCGCTTCGCCAGAAGCTCTTCATGCGTGCCGCGTTCTACGATTTCGCCGTTATCGACAAAAAGGATTTGATCGGCATGCTTAAGCGCACTCAGCCGGTGCGCGATGATGATCGTCACCCGATCCTTTGCGAAGCGCCGCATCGCCGCGCGAATGCGCAGCTCGGTGCCGGCATCGATCGCGGCCATCGAGTCGTCGAAAATGATGACGGAGGGGCGCAGCATCATGGTGCGAGCAATCGTGAGACGCTGGCGCTGGCCGCCAGAGAGAGAAACGCCGCGTTCGCCCACGACCGTCTCATACCCTGCCGGGAGCCCGAGGATGTAGTCGTGGAGCTGGGCGAATTCTCCAGCGCGTTCAATTCGCTGTCTCTTCGCCCAGGGATCGCCATAAGCGATGTTGTTCTCGATCGTTGTTGTGAATAGGAACGCATCCTGCTGTACAACCGCGACCGCCTTGCGAAGGCTCTCGAGGGTGACATTGCGTATGTCCTGGCCGTCCAACGTGATGGCGCCACCGGTCACGTCGTAAAAGCGGGGGACCAGATGAGCCATCGTCGATTTGCCGGAACCCGGCGGACCGACGATAGCGATAGTCTCGCCTCTCCGGGCCTCAAAGCTGAGGTTCTTCAGAATGGCGCGGTTTTCGGCGTTGGGGTAGGCAAATGAGACATTGTGGAAGCGCAGAGTGCCGTCACTTATCTCAAGCGGTCTGGCCTCGAGAGCATCCCTGATGGTGATCTCCTGATCGAGGAGACCGAAAAGCCGCGAACCGCAGCTAGAAGCGCGGGCAAACGCATTGACCATGAGACCGATCTGGCGGACTGGCATTTGCAGCATGGTCATGAAGGTCAGGAAGGTCGCCATGGTTCCGACGCTGATCTCGCCAGCGACGAGCTTGTTGCCACCGATCCCAAGCACCAATCCCATTGCGAAAAAGTAGGACAAGGTCATCGCCGATGTGTTGGGTACGTAGATGTCAACGAGATCGTTGGCGAGGTCGAGCGCGTTCTTGGAAGCGCCGTCGAACTTCAGCATCTCATAGGATTGAGCCGCAAAAGCGCGGACCACACGGATACCTGCGAGATTTTCCTTCATCACGCGGCTTAGTACCGAAAGGCGCTCATAGAGGTCGAGCCAGGTGGCGCGCAGCCTAAGCTGTGTGGTCGATGAGCGCCAAGCGACAAAAGGCACGAAGCTGAGCGCGGCCAAGCCGAGCATCGGATCGGTCGAGATCATCATGTAAGCGCCAATCCCGATCAGCATCGTCAGCAGGAGCACCCGCATGAGCCCGGTGGAAAAATACATCCGCACGCCTTCGAGATCGAGCATTCCGGCGGTTATCAGATCGCCTGAATGGACCCGGTCGTGAAAGGAAAAGCTGAGACGCTGGATCTTGTCGTAGTAGGCGAGCCGCAATTCGTACGCGACATGATGCCCGACGGCTTCGGCAAAATAGTTCTGCGCCATCGTGAAAACGCCGCGTAGCGCGCTGACGGCGAGCAGCAGGAGAGCCGGGGCCCAGAGCGCTTGTCCTGCCGCAGCCCCCGCGACACCGCCCCCGATAGCTGTCTGGGTCTGGTCGACAGCCCGGCCGAGAAGCTGGGGAATGAGCAACTGGAGGATTGCCGCCATGATCGTCGAGCCCATAGCGAGGGCGACCTGCCACGGATGGCGCAGATTCATACGCGTGATGCGCAACAGCGTACTCAAATCCCGGCCCCAGCGCGCCGCTTCAACATGGGCCAACGAATTCAGTGCGTTCGTTGCGCCGCTGACAGCTTCACTGTTCACGGGTGTATTCCCGACTGCATTTTGCGCCTTCGAGGAAAGCCGAAGCAGACATCATCAAAGGCATCCGCCATTGTTAATCCCGTCCTCAACCTGCAGCCGTGCCCGTTCCCACAAGCCGAGCCGCCGCTTGACTTAGTGGCATGTCGATCACCGTGATTCCGCTTGCCGCAAGAAAACGCGCTTCGTTTCTGGTCAGGGTTTCCGCGTCCATTACGGTGCAATAGGGACCGCGGGAGCGCTTCATGATCTGTCTGGCGTAGGTGCGCAGCATCTGATCGTTGAAGCGGCAGCCAACGAAGAAAAATCCACGGGTGATGCGCCGTTCCTTCACAGCGTCTGGGATCGGTGTCTGGATATCAATTTCGGACAGGACTTCGACGTAGTCGGAATCTGCGACGAGAAAGTTTTGCGCGGGCGTAATACTCCCGTGAGGTGAATAGAGAACCGTCTTGGCCCCCAATCGGGGGTCGAGCTCCCTCCCGGACAAATCGTAGGTTTTCGTCCAAATGTTGCCGATTTCATTCGCGCGCGTGACGCCTTGTATCTCAACGACGTCCGTTCGGCCGGTCTCTACCAGAGCCGTGCGCATCGCGCTGTCATACCAGCTGTCGATGATGAGGGAGAGTGGCAGCCTTGCGAGCCAGGCGTGGAAGGTGGTCGGCCCCACCGGCGCTGCGAATATGTCGGTCATCCAAGCTTGAAGCGTCCGGCGATGCCGGCGCTGTTCGATGAACTGTGCAACCGACCACATATTGGTGCGGATCCTGGAAGGGGCTGGAGCCCGTGCATTGAGTGCCGCGGCAACAACCTCCGGGGTATGCGGCACAGGCGGTTCCACACAGTTCAACTCAAGAAGACCCGGACCGAGATAGGGGATCACCTCATCGGCGGCGAGCGCTTCCTTCGCCAGGTCAAGCAGCTTTTCAGCAAAACTGTCCCGCACAATGACGAGGTGGCCCGATGTCAGGATCGTGTTCATCTCGTTTCCTCGCGACGCACCTAGGGGCAGCATCAGCCCTCTTCGGAAATCTTCCTTGCCTCGACGGTGATCGGCAGACGCGTATCATGTGGGAGATCGGGTAGGAGGAGCCGCCACCCGTTCCTGAGCGTGACCGTTCCGCCCCACAACTCTTCCTTCTCGAGTTTGATGATCGGCTCTTCGAGGTCCTTTTTGGGGACATACGCTGACAAACCAGCATCGGTCCTGCGGATCATGACTTTCATCTGGCCGTCCCTTCATTGGTATTGCTTTCAGCACTGCAGGGCGCCTCGGCCTCATCGAGGCTCATCAGTTCACGCGCTCGCATACCGACTACGGTGCCACGGTCGATCCACTCGACCGCATAGATGAAGAACTGCTGGAGAAAGGTGCCAATGTCGCGCACATATCCCTCGTCCCCCTTCCGCACGAGATTTTCGCCGATCTCCCTGCCAGGATAGGTGCCGTCATTCTTTATGTGGCGAGTGGCACGTACCCGCTCTCCCGGCATGAATCGTGGAGGCCTGCGGATTTCGATCTCCTCTTCGCGTCCGAGCGACATGTCCGTTCCCTGATTTCTCTTGCGGCTGAGATTGCGAACAAGGCGTTCCAGGCGTCCTGCGTAGGCAGCCCCCAACCATGTCGGCAGTCCAATGTCCGTTACGCAGGAACGCAGGTCTTCGGCACCGGACATACCGAGGCACATTGCTGCGCATCGAAGACCCCCTCGCATTCGGTGCACTTCTGTGACTCGATCACGTAGCTCTCGCCTTTGAACTTGATCGCGCCGGAAGGACATTCGAATTCGCAGGCGCCGCATTGGGTGCATTGGGATGCGATGATCTTGAAAGCCATTTTAACTCCTGGTCCGAATGAATGAGACAGCTCAGGCCGTCGCCGCGAGTGTGGGGGTCCCAGATGCGGCGATGTAAATCGCGCTGATTGCTGTCTCGATATAGTCATGGGCACAGGCGTCGGTGGCTCTGATTCCAGCCTCCGCGAGCTGATCCTGCGGGCAATTTCCAATCTTGGCGCACAGCACGATATCGATGCCTTGAAGCGCTGCGATGACGCCATCGAGGGCGGCTTCTGCGCCCCAGCCGCCAAGGCAATACTTGTCCACCTTCCGATGCCCGACGAAGCTGATCCCTTTCAGCGAGGCTTGATAAACCTGGAATTCCTTCGCATGGCCGAAATGCTCATTGACGCGGCCGCCGCCCTTGGTCGCCACCGCGAAGAGAAGGGACTTGCCGGGGCTCGCTGCCTTGACCAATCCGATCGCTTCTCTCCTAGCCTCGACGTGATCACGGCGCTCCTCCGCGACCAGCTCCCGATAGGCCTTGCGTTTGCTGGCATCGTAGGTGACCTCGCCGGGAATCCGGTCGACTGTGAATTCCTGGCCACGATCTTCTCCGAGCAGGCCCACGGCATCTGCCCGGCACTGCCGGCAGTGGCGCATCAACTGGGCGCCGTTTTCGACACGATCCTGAAGAGCCTTCATCTCCATTGCGTTTGGGCCGCGCTGCCCGCTCAGACCGTAGTGCGTGCCGTGGGCCGGGTCCGAAATCAGCGGCATAAGGTTGTGCAGGAACGCGCCTCGCTCCTTAATCCATCTATTCACCTCGATCAGATGCTCATCATTCACGCCCGGGATCACCACCGAGTTGATTTTGGTGAGGATGCCCCGCGCGGTCAGCATCTCCAGGCCCAACATCTGCCGCTGGTGCAGGATCCGGGTGGCTTCAATGCCGACGTAGCGGCGATGATCGTGAAAGATCCAAGGATAGATCTTTGCACCGACCTCAGGGTCGACCATGTTGATCGTGATCGTCACGTGATCGACATTCATGTCAGCAAGCTCATCGACATGGTCGGGCAGCGCCAGCCCATTCGTGGATATGCAAAACTTGATGTCTGGGATTTCCCTGGCGACCCTGGCGAAGGTCGCCTTCGTCTTCTTCCAGTCGTAGCAGGCGTCGCCCGGTCCGGCGATGCCGAGCACGGAAAGCTGCGGCACCTCATTGGCGACCGCGATCACCTTGCGTAGCGCCTGATCGGGCGTCAGCTTTTCAGAGGCCACCCCAGGCCGGCTTTCGTTGGCGCAGTCATATTTGCGATTGCAGTAGTTGCACTGGATGTTGCAGCCCGGCGCGACCGCGACGTGCATACGCGCGAAATAGTGATGCGCCTCTTCTGAAAAGCAGGGGTGATCCTTGATCTTCTCCCAGACAGCCGGATCCGTGTCGTCGGGCTTTGTCGACGAGCCGCAGGTCGAAGACGCGCAGCCCCCGAGTTTCATGGTGCCAAGCAACTGGTCACCGAATGTCGTGCTGAGGCTCTCAAGCGAAATTGCCGGTGCAGACATGAACGGCTCCGTTGCTGCGTGATGTCGCAGTTCAAAGCGCAAGAGCTATGCCAGCCCAAAGAGCTGTTTCGGTTCATGAATAGGCTTCCCGTGTCACATTCCTTCGGATTGCTCCGACACACCTGTCGGGCTTACGACAGTGGACAGGCAAATAGGGTCGCGAGGCTAGCAGCCTCGGGCGCGCAGAGTGTGAGCGAGACCACTCCGGGCTGCTTACGCTTGACGTCATCACGACGTCCCGAATTTCTTAACCTTGATACCATGCCGGCGCAGGGCGTAGCCGATTATCCAGGGCGTGAGGCCAGGGATACGAGCCGCCCTGGCAAAACCCAACCGGCCTTGTCAATCGCGTCGATCAGCCACTAGCGTTCCGTCAGATGCGGGCGACAAGCGGCATGGTTCGGACGCCGGCCGTAGGGGGAGATACCTTGCTGCGGAGGCGCCGATGCGACTGGCCGGCAGCCGCAATCCGCTCGATCTGGTACAGCCTGTGGTATGAGGCGGCGAGTGCCTGATTGAGGTGCGTGGGTGTTGCCGGCAGTGGCGGCAATCTCCGGCTCTCCTTCAGCGTCCAGACGACGACTTCTCCATCACCCGTCTGCAGAAACGTGGGCAGGACGTTCACGACAATTGCCCAGCGTATGGCGAGCGTAATCTCCAGCTCGCTTGGCGCGGTCAGCACCTTCACATATCGTAGAGTCCCTGAGCGCGGTATCTGCTTAGGGCATGCGTGCGCCGGTCATCCGAATTTAAAGAGGATTCCGAAACCGCCGCGTGGATAGTTCCACTCGATCTCACCAGTCGTCCCGCACAAAATCCGGCAGGTGCCGCACTCCATGCAGCCGTCGGCAGTGATCTCCACTTGACCCTTGTCGTTCAACTCATAACATTTCGCCGGGCAGACGTGGGTCAGCGCGAGCAAATTCGCGCTCGGCTTCTGGTGCGGTCGCACTTTGATGTGCGGGCGGCCGGAATCCACCAAGTAGCGGTTCTGGTAAAGCTTGTCCTCGACACGTGACTTCGTCGCTGCGCTGGTCATTTCGTCTCCCCTCAGCGCCACGCCAATGCAAGGCGGACCGCGTCGCTGACCAGCCCCCAGCGCGAGCGCGCCTTGATGAAGGCCGCCGTGGTCGCCTTTTCCTTCTCGATCTTCGGCGTGCCGTCGACACGCATGAAGTTCTGCGCAGCTTGCGACATCAACCGCGGATAAGTCGTGAAATAATTGCATGAATTGGTGTGGAGCAAGGCCGGCATGTCTTTGTATTTCCTCAGGTCCTTGACCACGAAGGACTTGTCCAGCATGGCTTTGTAAAGGGCGAGATTCCGTTTGTTCATCGGACCGTTGCGGCTCTTGACCTCGACGATTGCCTCAGCCGCAATGCGGCCGGAGGTCATGGCGAGGTTCGAACCCTCGCGGTGAATGGCGTTGTTCAGTTGCGCGGCATCGCCGACCACGACCCAACCATCGCCAAAGAGCTGCGGAATAGCCTTGTAGCCGCCTTCGGGAATGAGGTGTGCGGAATATTCTTTCACTTCCGAGCCGGCGATCAGCGGCCGGATCGAAGGATGGCTCTTCAAGGCATCAAGGAGAACGTAGGGGCTCTCGACCATCGCGGCAAAATCGGAGACGAGGCAGCCAATGCCCAGTGAGATGGACTCCTTGTTGGTATAGAGGAAGCCGAGCCCGGCCATGCTGCGGGAGGTCGTGCCCACCGCCTCGATCACGCAGCCCTCATCGCCCTTTACGCCGAACCGCTGCTCAATGACCTCTTCGGGCAAGAAATGCATTTCCTTGACGGCGAGGGCCACGGTTTGCGGCTTTGGCATCTCGCGCAGGCCGGCTCGAGTGCCAAGCAGTCCGCAGACACCTTCTGCGAGAACGACCACGTCCGCGTAGATGGCTCCGCCCGCCCGGTCTGTGCGGACGCCGATCACCCTGTCATTGGCATCACGGATGAGTTCCGTCACGGTCGTCTCGCACAGAACGGTCGCGCCGGCCGCGCGCACCTTACGCGAAAACCATTTATCGAACTGGGCACGGATGATCGTGTACCGGTTGGGCTTCGCCTCATTGAAGTCGTCCGACCTATAGTGAATCCCTGTATGGGATGTGTCGTCCATCACCCAAAGCCGCTGTTCAACCAAATGCCGCTCGAGAGGCGCATCATCCCGGAAATCCGGGATGATCTTCTCCAGCATGTTCGCGTACATGATGGCACCCTGGACATTCTTGGAGCCCGGATATTCACCCCGCTCCAACTGCAGCACCTTCAGGCCATGGCTGGCCATGGTGTAAGCAGCTGCGTTTCCGGACATGCCTGCCCCAACAACAATGGCGTCGAAGTTTTCCTCGATCATGTCCATCCCCTTAGCTCGAAAGCTTATCGCGACTGTGGGGCGACAGCCGCCGGGTGAAGGCTTCCGTCAGTGCGGGCAGGAAGCGGATCGCGTCGGTGACGATTCCGAGGTGAGCGAAATCGAAAATCGGCGCGTTCGGGTCGGTGTTGATGGCCACGATGAGATCCGCCCCCTCCACGCCAACCCGATGCTGGACGGCGCCGGAAATCCCGGCCGCTATGTAAAGCTTCGGCCGGATCGTCTTGCCAGTTTGGCCGATCTGCCGATCAGCTGGCATCCAGCTCTTCTGGACCAACGGACGCGAACAGCCGTGCTCGGCGCCGATTGCTCGTGCGAGGTTCTTCACAAGCTGCAGGTTCTCCGCCGCGCCAAGACCAAGGCCTCCCGCAACCACGACGTCGGCATAGGCAAGGTTTGCCTTCGCCGACTGATTGTCCGGCAGGAAGCCGAGGACTTTGGTAGCGATCTCGTCCTCGGCAAGCGAAAGCTTGTGCCGGATGACACGCCCGACCGGTTTATCCGTCCGCTGCGGCATGGGCATGACCCTCGGCCGCACGGTCGCCATCTGCGGGCGGAAATTGAGCGTATAGATCGTGCACAACAAGGAACCGCCGAAAGTCGGACGCGTGGCGGCGAGCGAACTGTCGGTATCCACATCGAGTTCGGTGCAGTCGGCCGTGAGCCCCGTCTGCAAGGTCGTCGCCACGGAGCCGGCAAGATCCCTGCCCAGTGTGGTGGCACCGAGAAGAAGGATTTCGGGTTTGTGGGTATCGACCAGATCCGTCAGCGCCTTGGTGAAAGGTTCATTCCGATAGTCGGCGAGCAGGGGCGCCTCGGCGATGTAGACAAGGTCAGCGCCATACGCGAATGCTTCGGCAACGGCGTTCCCGACGGCCTCTCCCGGCGGTCCAAGCACGACGCCTGCAAGCTGGACCTGAAGCTTGTCTGCTAAGTTGCGGCCTTCGCCGAGCAGTTCGAATGATACCGGATGGACCTCGCCACGTTCGAGCTCGATGAAAACCCAAACGTGCCGATAGTCCTTGAAATGGGCGGGCAATTCCTTCTTTATGCCGGCGCGGCCGGCGGCAGGGCGAGGGGTTTCTCCGTTCGCGGTCGACATCGTTTTGCTCCTTGCCGTCACGCGCCGCCGTTAAAGGCGAGCTCATGTTCCAGCGCCGGCTGGCGGGTGAAGATTGCGGTGATGAGTTCGTCAGCGACATCGCGCAAGGCCTTCTCGGCGGTGTCGATTTGTGCCGCCTTTTCAGCTCGAGCAGGAGGGGCGAAAACACGTTTGACGACCGTCGGTGAACCGCGCAGGCCGCATTTGGTGAGATCCTCAATGCCGGCGTCGGCCGCGCTCCATTTCAAGACCTGGCTGCGCGCGGCGCACAAGGCGTCCTGGATCGAGCCCCGGCGGATCTCGTTTGTGCCTTCCAGCATGGTGATGAGGCAAGGGAGCCTGCTCTTCAGCATCTGTGTGCCGCCTTCGGAACGGCGCTCGACCTTGATCTCGCGTGCAGCAAGGTCGACAGAAGGGATCTTCGCGACATAGGTCAGTTGCAGGAGTCCGAGGCGCTTGGCGATGCCGGGCCCGACCTGGGCGGTGTCGCCATCGATCGTCTGCTTGCCGGTGAAGACGAGGTCTGGCGTGCCGAACGTCTCGCCAATCTTCGCGATTGCCTGGGAAAGGGCGAACGAGGTTGCCAGCGTGTCGGAGCCGGCAAAATAGCGGTCGGTCAAGAGCACCGCTCGGTCGGCGCCGTAACCGAGCGCCTTGCGCAGCGCGTCCTCTGCCATGGGCGGACCCATGGTGAGCACAGTGACTTCGCCGCCATGTGCGTCGCGCAGTCTGAGCGCTTCTTCGAGGGCGAACAGGTCGTAAGGGTTGATGATGGTCGGAACACCCTGGCGCATGATCGTGTTCGTGACCGGATGGACCCTTATCTGTGCCGAGTCCGGCACCTGCTTGATGCAGATTACGATGTGCATTGGCGGTTCCTCTAGGCTCCTGTCCGGGTCCGGCATTGCGGTTATCTCCTTTGTCCGCATTATTCGTGCCAAGTCTCTTGCGCTCCCCCTTTCCTACAACTTCGGCTGGTTGCTTCTGACGGCGCTGTGGTGATGACCGCATTTGGCGGCTGCTCGACATTGTCGCGTCGCACCCTTGTCGCCGATCATTCCCGTCCGAACCGCTTCAGTACCGAGTCGAACGGAACAAAGGTGTGACCCGGCGCGGCAGGTTTGTTCGGATCGTGGTCCTTGAGCACCTTGAAAATCCGATGCGTGAGCGGCGAGGAAATCGCAAAGTCCTCGTAAGCTCGTTCGAGCGTCGCGCGCACCCTCGCGGCAATCACCTGGTCGGGCAGACCGGAGAAATCTTCTTCGGCGAGGTATTGGCCCACACGCTTCATGATATGGAGCCGCGAGACATTCAGTACCTTCGGGTCATAGGCGACGCCTAGGACTGAGAAGAATTCCTCTGCAGCCGACAAGCGCTTCAGTCGTGCGAGGATGTCGGTGACATCCATGGGGCGGCTGTCAGCGGAACAATTCATTGCATTCTTCCTGGTCGCAAAACTGTGGCCTCTGTGCGCTCGCGCACGGCTGACTTGGACCCGCACAGCTCGATGAGGGATGCCTCGCTGCACATTCCATCGTAGAGCTCGACCAGTCGAGTTGCAGTGACGGTCGATTTGGTCTCGGCCGCCTCGCGTCGGACGCGGGCCACCATCGCGGCTGCCAGATCCGGGTCGAGATCGCGACCGCTTTCGCTCAGCACATGGGCAATCGCAGTGGCGCCGGAATGCTTGCCGATGACGATCCGCCGGCAGCGGCCCACGAGAGTCGGATCGAGCCCCTGATAAGTACGCGAGTCCTTCAGCAGCCCTGCGACGTGAATGCCGGATTCGTGGGTGAAAACATCGGCGCCGACGACCGGCTTAGTGGCTGCGGTCTGCCGGCGGGCGGCCCAAGCCACCTGGGCGGCGAGGCCGGGCAATGCGGTCAGCTCAATGCCGGTGTCTGCGCCGTCGAAGACTGCCATTGCGGCGGCCACCTCCTCCAGCGCGGCATTGCCCGCACGCTCGCCGAGCCCCAGGACGGTGACGGAGGCATGGCGCGCGCCTGCGCGGATCGCCGCCAGCGTGTTGGCGCCAGCAAGTCCGAGATCGTTGTGCGCATGAAATTCAAGGTCAATTGGAGACTGCACCACGAGCTGGGCGACAAGTTCGAAGGTCGAAAACGGGTCGAGAACACCGACTGTGTCGGCCAGCCTCACGCGGCTTGCGCCGGCGCGTGCGGCCGTCTCGATGACGCGGGCGAGATGATCCCGATTGGCCCGCGAGGCATCCTCGCAGCCCACCGCGACGAAGAAGCCGGCATCGGCGGCGCGCCTGACCATATGATCGATGACCTGGAGCGCTCCCGCCTTATCGAGGCCGAGCTTGGCGGCAAGTTGGATGTCCGACGCAGGCAGCGACAAATTGACCGCTTGGACGCCGCTCTCGATCGCTGCATCGAGATCCAACGACGTCATCCGGCACCAGGCCATGAGCCGAACCGGAAGACGCCGCGCTACCACGGCGCGAATTGTTTCCATCTCGTCGACGCCCATGACCGGCGTGCCGATCTCGATCTCTGTCACGCCAGCCGCCGCAAGAGACTCAGCGATCTCCAGCTTTTCCGTCGTGGTGAAGGCGACGCCCGGCGCCTGCTCGCCATCGCGCAAGGTCGTATCGTTGAGGGAGACATGACCGGTCATGACAGGCAGCCTGTTCTTCTGCGGCTCACGCATAGACCGGACTACCCGGCCCAGAACCGGAAAAGCTGCGCAGCTTCCCCACGATTCCCGGCATGACCTCGAGCACCCGGTCGATGTCCTCTTCGCTGTTGTCCCGCGCCAAGGAGAAGCGGACTGCCGCGTGTGGCGTTTTCATCGCGCTTAGGACATGGCTTGGTTCCAGAGAGCCGGAGGTGCAGGCCGAGCCAGAGGAACACGCGATGCCAATGCGGCTGAGGAGAAGTGGAATTCCATCACTTTCGACATGTTCGAAGGAGATGTTTGCGGTGTTGGGCAACCGTTGCAAGGGATCACCAGTGACACAGGTGCTTGGGATGCGCTGGAGGATCCCGCCCTCCAGGCGATCGCGGAGCGACTTTACCCGTGTGGTCTCGTCGTCCATGAATTTCAAGGCGAGTTCGGCCGCCGTGCCGAGCCCGGCTATGCCAGGCGTATTCTCGGTGCCAGCACGCCGGTTGTGCTCTTGGTGACCCCCCTTGATCAGCGAATGGAAATCGACGCCACGTTTTACGAAAAGCGCACCGATCCCTTTCGGCCCGTGCAGCTTGTGGCCGGAGAGCGACAGCATGTCGATTGCGGTCGACTTCAGGTCCATCGGAAGCTTGCCGACCGCCTGCACAGCATCGGTATGGAATAGGGCGCCCACTTCCTTGGCCAACTCGGAAAGCCTTGCCACGGGGAAGATCACACCAGTCTCGTTGTTCGCCCACATTATTGACACGATTGCAACCTGTGGGGTGAGGGCGGCCATATAGGCGTCGAGATCGAGCCGACCACGGCAATCCACCGGGATCCTGTGCACCTTGAGGCGGCGGGTCTTCTCAAGATGCGCGCAGAGCGTCAGCACGGCGGGATGCTCGACCGCGGACGTCACGATCTCGGTTCGGTTGGGCGCCGCCTCGAGCGCTGAAAGAAGCGCTGCATTGTCGCTTTCTGTCCCACCCGAGGTGAAAGTGATCTCATCCTCGAACTCCGCGCCGATCAGCGCTTGCAACTGCCTCCGCGCCTTTCTCACCGCCGCACTGACTGAGGCGCCAAGAGCGTGTGCCGACGAAGGGTTGCCGAATTGATCCCTAAAGAACGGCAACATCGCTTGCACGACCTCAGGATCGACCCGTGTGGTTGCGTTGTTGTCGAGGTAGACAGGCTTCATAGGTGCGATCCTCAGTTAAACAGAATGACGCGAGCGCTAGACCGACTCGTTGAGCCTCTGGCGCATGCCGTTGATGATCATTTGAACTGGCAGCGCGCGCAGGCGCCCGGAGTGTTTGACGTAAACCGGATCTCCGTCGATATCGACATGTTCGCAGTAGCCGTAGGTCAGCCCGCAGGTAAGGACGCCCGAACGCGATAACGCTACCGATGAGCCGAATTTGGCGCAGCGGCGCGATTTGTCCGCAAGCAGCTCGGGTGCCACCAGGAACCGAGCTGCTTCGGGAGGCGACGTTCTTTGAATCTTACTGGGAGCGAATGGCGGTCCCGAGATCGGCTTTGACCTTGTCTTGTTTTTTAGGACGGGGACATCTGTTGTGCCGGCCATATAAGTCTCCTCTGCCGCAAAATCACTCTGTCGGCCGCACAGGCGCTTCGGGCGTTTAACTGAACGACTTGCCGCAGCCGCACTTTTCGCGCGCATTGGGGTTATCGAAGACAAAACCGGAAGATTGGAGCCCGGTGAGGAAGTCGACGGTCATGCCGGCTACATGGGGTTGGGAACCCGCGTCCACGAACAGCTTGACCCCATCTGTGTCAGTGATCGCGTCGCCCTCGCGCGACACGCTCTCCAGGCCCATTAAGTATTTGAAGCCGGCGCAGCCGCCGGCCTCGACCATAATGCGAAAGCCGTCCGCCGGCTCGCTGGCGCGGGAAAGAGCAGTCTTGAAGGCGGCAACAGCGTTGTCGGTGAGCGTAATCATGGCTCCATTCTCCTCAGTCCGGGACCTGCTTGCCCATCACGTCGCATGCACCGTGCCAAAGCCAAAAAACGTTTCAACACAGCGCGGCATCTCTCACACTGGTGCTTCTTGTGAGTGCATTGCTGAGAAGGTGTCGGCCAATCGACACGTGCTGTCGGGTTTGTCGGGTCCGCCACGAGGGATGTTGGGCCTGAGTTCTTGGTTGAACTCACATCACCAAATACAGAACTTCTTCTGAGCTTGCCTCGGCGCAATTGGCACGGTTTTTGAAGCTCCGTTTGGCGAGACGGCAAGAGCATGCCGATCCACAACCATGCCGTGGGTGCCATCGCGATGGATGGGGCGAAGCAAGGGAGTAACATGTCAGGACCGTGGGCAGATACGCGTTGTTGGCAAAGCAGCGCCGCTCGTGGCATCCGAATGCCCGCTTGGCCGATTGCGACAACCTCCATACTGGCTCACCACCGCCCAGTAGCCGCCGACCGGCTCGATGGGATGCCATCGGCATGTGGCTGCTCGCCGGTTTTCGCATCGGTGCGACGCCGTGCGCACGCTGTCCAGCGACACCTTGTTCATGGGCCAGCAGCAGATCAGGATCGAGCATTTCGGCGCGCCTTATCGGCTGAAGGTTCCCGGGCAGGGCAGATGATCCTCACACGTCGTAGAAACAGGGGTAAGCATGGACCAACGCGAGAAACCGTCGCCCGACGAAATCCGGCGGGCGTGCAAAGACAATCCGAAGATCCGGGAGCATGATCTCGCCGCTCGATTGGGCATTTCGGAAGCCGAGTTGGTCGCGGCGCATTGTGGTCACGGCGCGGTGCGCATCGAGCCGCGCGTCGATGATCTGCTGACCGGCCTCGAAGCGGTCGGCGAGGTGATGGCGGTCACCAGCAACGAAAGTGCCGTGCACCAAAAGATTGGCGTCTACGGCAAAGTGGTCACCGGCAACCAGCATGCCATACTGCTCGGCGACGAGATCGACCTGCGCATCTTCCCGAAAGCGTGGGCGTATGGCTTCGCCGTCGAGAAGCGCGAGGGGGCCGAGATCCGCCGCAGCCTGCAATTCTTTGATGCCACCGGCGAGGCGATGCACAAAGCTCATCTCACGCCCGCCTCGAACCTGCAGGCCTATCAGGATCTGACGGCAGAGCTTGTATCCCCCGACCAGGAGCCGATCATATCGCTCGAGGCGAGCGGGGCGCGCGATAACGCAGTGAGTCCAGACCACGCCACCACGGTCGACGACCTACGCGAGCACTGGGGCCGGCTAAGCGACGTGCATCAGTTCTACCATATGTTGAAGACACTGAAGCTCAGCCGCTGCCAGGCGATGCGTATGGCCGACGAGGATGACGCCTGGCTACTCGACAATGATGCCATTGGCGCCCTGTTCCAACAGGCGGCCGAAGACGAGATGCCGATCATGTGCTTTGTCGGCAATCGTGGTTGCATTCAGATCCATTCCGGCCCGATCAGGTCGGTCAAGCAGATCGGGCCGCGGATCAATGTGCTCGAAGAGACCTTCCATCTGCATCTTAGGACCCATCGCATCCGCGAGGTCTGGGCCGTGCGCAAGCCGACGAGGGATGGTCACGTTACGTCCATTGAAGCCTATGGCGCGGACGGCAAGATGATCATCCAGTTCTTCGGCACGCGCAAGGAAGGCGAACGCGAGGGCAGCGACTGGCGGTTTCTGGCCGAGAGTCTGCCACGCGTTCCCGGTCCGACCTCCAGGGGTGTGTTGACTGCCGACAGGTCCTCGGATTGAATTGGCCGCGATAGGACTCAGCACCACGTTCCGACAGCGGCTCGCGAGCAAATCTAGGTCCATGAGCGGAAAGGATGCCGTCGTAGCGCATGCGCATGGTCAGGTGATGCACGCCGGAATGGACCGCATCTATACAGTCAAGCTGGTCGCCGGTCGGCACCGGTGCGCACGAGTGCATCGCCGTCTGCCGGAAAAGCCTTGCAGCGCCTGCGAGCGATAAAACGCATACGCCATCAGCGCCGAACCGAAGCGCGGCTTGACCTTTTTGATATTTCCGATCGTCTCGCGCAAGCGCCGTCGGGTCTTCTCGGACCGCACCCGATCCTTGCGCTGGATCGCGTCATTGCTCAATCCGGGCCGTGCGAGCGATCTACTCGCTCGTCGACCGGCAGGCTGTGCAGCAACAGCCAAGCCGAACAGCCCGATGTCGCGGGCTCGACAAAACCGACCACGGATGTCGGTTGTCGGACGTTGTCATAAGAATGATGGACAGGTGATCATCAGCGGCAGACCCAGCGCAGGCTGGCATTGCTTGGTGCACCGCCATGGCTACCCTATCCGGCACGCGACTTGCTTCGACAATTTGATCAGCAGGGCAGAGGTGATTGACCAGTCTCTCAACCCTAACGGGGAAGCGGCCGCTTTGCTTCATGACCGGAGCGCGGCGGAGATGCCCCTCTGATCGACTTCGCAACCCATCTCATCCGCGCTGGTGCAGGTGGGCTGTATCAGGCGACAGAATCTAGAAGGCGCCCGACAAGAGACGTGCCCATGCTGGAAATCGACTTTATGAACAGCGGTGCAATCTCAATTGAGCCATGAACGCCAATGTAGAGAAAACAAAATGGCGACCAACCCCGTTCCAGATCATGTCCCGCCCGAAATGGTGAGGGACTTCAGCCTGTTTACATCGCCAGGGATGCCACCAACACCCAACGGGGATCCACACGCAGCTGTCGCTTGCGTACATGACGGGCCTCCGATCTTTTACTCCCGCTACAACACGCAAGATGGCCGGGGTACCTGGGTCATCACCCGTGCCGCGGACCAGCGGAAGGTGCTGCAGGACGCAGAGACTTTTTCCAGCCATCGCAGCATCTTCTCCTCCATACTGGGTGAGAACTGGCCGACGATCCCGCTTGAGCTCGATCCACCGGCCCATGGCGTCTTTCGCTCACTGCTTAATCCGCTGCTTTCGCCAAAGCGGGTGTTGGCTTTGGAACCGGCTGTCCGCGAACGGGCGGTCGAGCTGATCGAAAGGATCGCCGCGTCGCGCACAAGCTGCGACGTGATGAAGGATTTTGCCTTTCCTTTCGCGGTGAGCACGTTTCTTCGCTTTCTGGGGTTGCCTGATGACCGACTCGATACATTCGTCGGCTGGGGGAAAGATCTGCTCCACGGCGACGATAAGGAACGACCTGTGGCTGCCCGGACGATCGTGGCATTCATCGACGAACTTGCAGCCATGCGCCGCGATGAGGCGGTTGACGATTTCATGACCTTTATAGTGCAGGCACAGGTCGAGGGCCGCCGGCTGACTGACACCCAAGTCCGCGGCATCGGCGTGCTTATCTTCGTCGCTGGGCTCGACACGGTCGCAGCAGCTATAGGCTTTGACTTGGCGTACCTCGCACGCAACCTCAAAGATCAGCAATTGCTGCGGAGCGAACCGGACCGCATCCCGCTCGCAACCGAAGAATTGCTGCGGGCCTATCCGCCCATTCAGTTGATCCGCGTGGCCACGAAAGATATCGACTTCGAAGGCGCGCCGATCCGGAAGGGGGACTATGTTTCCTGCGCCACGATGATTGCCAATCGTGACCCGGCGGAATTCGAATGCCCCAACACGATTGATTTGGAGCGGGAGGACAACCGCCACGCAGCGTTTGGCTATGGTCCCCACCGTTGCCTTGGCTCACACCTTGCCCGGCGCGAGATTGTCATTGGCCTGGAGGAGTGGCTGGCGCGCATCCCGGCTTTTAGGATCAAGCAGGGTACGGCGCCGATAACTTCTGGCGGCCATGTGTTCGGGATCGAAAATTTGATCCTGGACTGGTCTTAGGCCCGCCCCGAGCCCGGGCACAGACAATGGAGGCAGCGCCATGCGCATCATCGTCCAAAAGGCCAAATGCCAGGGCCACGCGCGATGCGCGGCGCAAGCGCCGGACATCTTTAAACTCGATAATGACGGTTACATCCTGCCTGGTGACATTGAAGTTGCGGAAGGGGAGGAACTGCCTGCATCACGAGGCGCGCGATCCTGTCCTGAACGTGCGCTGGAACTCACTCGCTGACGCTCTGGATGAGACGGCATTCAACCGTGAGTCTGGCGGCTTGAACCATGTGGCCGCACTCAGCACGCGACCTCTGTCCCGCACGGTTCACGTCCAACTCTGCGGGGCAAATTCCGGCGCCAGTGTTCCCCGTGAGGCGCAAACGGCAGGGCCGGGGTTCGCGAACCTCTTCGAATCACAGAATTTGCGCCAGAGCCGATGGACCAGACGAGAATTGCCGAACTACTCGACGCGAGGCGACCCGGAGTGCCGTACCGAAGAACTGCCCGACCCATGTTGCGGCAGGCCGGGTCTCTGCATGATTTGATAGGGCGAAACCAGGAGAACGCACCATATTTGCCCAACATTATGCCCGGCTCAGCACCGGCCAATGGCCGCAGCTGGAGAGAAGGTTCGACCAGCATGTGCTTGCCTGTGTGCTTTCACGTGCGCTCGAGGAGATCGAGGCCGGCGAGGCGACGGCGACGGAGGCAACCGGACTTTCGCGCGCCGAGTTGCGCGATGTCCTGTCCCGCTGTTTCCCTGCTTTTCCTATCAACGCGTTTGCCTTGGAAGAGGGGAGCGAGCCTGAGCCGGATCTGGAAGAAGAACTTCTGCGCGGACTGCTGCTGGCGCATGCCCGGCCCGACGACAAGGCAAGCGCCCGCTTCGCCAAGATCATCGCCCGCCGTGCCATGCGCAATGACCACCTCTGGCAAGACCTTGGTCTTTTTAGTCGAAGCGACCTCGGCCGCCTGCTCGCCTCGCATTTTCCGACGCTGGCGGCCGGCAACACCCAAAACATGAAATGGAAAAAATACTTTTACCGAAAGCTCTGCGAGGCCGAAGGCTTTTCGCTGTGCAGCTCCCCCAGTTGCCGGGACTGCAATGATTTCGAAAGCTGCTTCGGCCCGGAGGAAGGCGAAAGCCGCCTCACACGGACCAAGGACAACGCCCAGGATTGAGAGCCGCTTGCGTCAGTCGTACAGCGTCAGAGCTCGCGCCGCGCCATCTGTCTGTTGTCAAATCTCGACGGACGCCTTGGGGGATTTGAATACTGTGCGCTCGCGATGCTCGCTTCGGCGGGTCGTCGTCATGGCAGGCGCGAGTCGAATGTTTGTTAGATGCCGCCACAACCTAAGCCGGCATCATCAATCGCTACAAGCGCAAGGAGTTGAAGGACACGTTGCGCGATCTTGAGCAGGCCGGACGAAACGGGGTCTGCAGTGTTTTCTTCCGCTTCGGCGCCACATAGCTTTCAACCAGGCGAAATGCTCGACGTCGACAGTTACCAGCGGCCGTAGGTTGATGGTCACCGTGTTTGGCGCTCAGAACTTCCTCCGTGCTAGTCAATGGCGAGCATCGGAAGCGATTTTGCAGGTTTTGCGCTGACGGGATTCTGGCTCGGCCCGCCGGTCGGGTTCGTCAAAAGGTGCTAATATAGCGTTGTATGTCCGATCGGCGGTAGTAGCCGCTTACTGATCGCCGGACGGTCATCCCTGAACCTTGTTGCACCGCACCTGGAGTGCTTAGGGAATGATATTATCTGACAAATGGAAAAATCACGCAGGGAGCCAAAGTAAAATTTTATTATATCTGATTCCTGAGAATTACCAAGTAATGATCCAAGAACGAATCTTTCGCGGGCCGTTAAGTTGTTTTTCAACTCTAGTGCGTCACTATGGGGTCCGTAGGTCCCAAAAAATGTCCCATCCTTTGCAGGGCAACAAGGAGGCGTACTATGGCAAGAATTTTTGAAATTCTTACGGGCAGTCTGACTGCCGGATGTGTTCTCGTAATTCTTTGCATGCCAGCGACTGCAGCTGGAATTAATGTCGGAGGCGTCGGCGGGGTATCCGTCGGCAGCGGAGGCGCCAGCGCTAATGTGGGCGGCAACAGCGGCGCTACGGCTAGCGTATCCCTAGGCGGTTCTGGGGCAAATGCCGCAGCCTCCGTCGGCGGCACTGGCGGAGCGACTGCTTCCATCGGCACCGGCCGCGCCAATGTCGGTGTCGTCACCGGGGTCGGTACCGACGTAAATGTCGGCGTTGGAACCAATCCAGCCGCCAACCCCAGCAACCCGACCGCTTCGAGCAACCCGAATCTGGCTAGCGTTGTCGGCGATATGTCGAACGCCCAGGTCACTCGGATGAAGAAGCGCTGCGTCGAAGTGCTTAGCAACGAAGATACCTATGATCGTGAGCTGCGCCGGCTCTGCTTGCTGATCTCGCGCCGCTAACCAGCGACCCCTTTCCGACCTGTCGGGGCTGTCGACATGACACTCTCCAGTTCCGGCAGTGGAAGCCCGCCCGCCGAAAGGTTGGCGGGCTTTTACAGTCGGCGTTTTTCCATCCGCAGCAGGCAGGATGTTTAGGCACTTTCGCGTATGTAAACGTTGACACTTAAGACGCTTTCGCCTCGTAGGCAAGTTGTGTAACGCCTTGTTCTTGAACAAACAATGTGAGAACGCCTAGTTGCTTAAGCGAAAAGCGCCTTGCCGAGCGGATATCAAAAATAAACATTGTAGCGATCTTGCAACCGCCCGAGGCCGCTTTTACGCGTTCGGAGCAAGTCTAAGGCCGATAACTCATCGTTTTGCTTATGTTTCTTCACGTCACGGTGGCGGTAGGTGTAGCCGGGAATGTCCTGCAAATGGAACGTATTGCCGGGAGGCGAGTAGCGGTAGATAAATCCGAATTGGTCGGTGATCCCGTTGACGCTCGTATAAGTGATCTCGCCATACAGATACATATGGAAGGGAACCCGCCCCTATGTGAGTATCGGACAGGAAAAGCTCATTCAGCACATTGTTTGTGATAGGGCCGCCGCGATCAAAAGCTGCAGGGCTAAGAGCATCGTCTGCCCCGAGCACCCGTTCAACGTCATTGATTTCTCCGGGATGTTAATGCGGAGTTGGCGGCAAGTTGCAAAGCCGGAGGCTCGCCCGAATCTCGTTTATGATGGCAGGAGTGCGTCCGAAATTCTTAATCGAGTATGCCGCTTCCGGAATTGGTCTTTTGTTGTCGGGCTTGTCAGCCCAATCGTGCGTCACCCCCACCAACGGTTTGGTGGCGGTGACGAACAAATACGGGCGCTCGATATCGAGCAAAGCCTTTTCGGCAATGTCGGCGCTGCGCTGGGTGTGCCTAGCAGCCTCTTTGGCGTAGTAAGCAGCGGCCATAGCAGCGGCGAGCGTGAAAGCACCCACGATAGCGCCAATGGTGGTCCAGTTCGCCGACTGTTGGGCAGCGTCGGCAGCGTTCCACTGGGCACACAGATCGGAACTGCGATCATCGTGACCTGCTTGGCATGGGTTAGTGTAACTTGGGGGTTCATTTGCCTGTTGGACTGGCGGAGGACTCGCCGCAACAGGTTTGCCTATGGTCTCTTGATGCTGTTCGGAATGTTGGGGCTGAGTGCTCTTGCGCTCGTCTGGCGGTAAAGCCGCCCCGAGTAAAACTACTCCGAAAGCCGCAATGAGGATGCCCCGATAGCGTCTAAGCATTGCAGTAAGAACGCAGCGCTAAAGCCCCCCGGCTTATTTTGTTGTTCAAATTACGCTCGGTTTCGTGGATGTCCATAGTCGCCAATTTTTCGGCGAGTTGGGCATAGGTAACGCCCTTCCGCTTCAACTCTGACTTCAAAAGGTTCTTGGCTTTCGTCTCGTATTCGACGGTCTGCGGGTCGTCCTTGCCTGCCATAGCCTCGCCTCAAAAAATATCATCACAGTCGGTTTGGTACAGGCCCCTGTATTTGGCGATACAAGCCCGCATATAACCGGATATGATGACAATAGCCCAACACTTCCTCCTTTCCGCCGAAAGCCGCTCCCTTTCTCTGAAAGAGATTTACAAGGGTGGCGAGGAAAAGGCTTACGACGCGTTCAAGCGCCTTCGCTGGGCTTCAACTCAAGGCGAGCCTGTTTGCCGGAAATGCGGGTGCCTGGATCATTACGACATTCCGACCCGTCGCAAGTTCAAGTGCGCCGCTTGCGGGGGCGCAGTTCTCGGTTACGAGGGCACGATCTTCGCCTTGGCGCAAGCTGTCGTTTGTCGATCTGCTCGCCGCGATCTGCCTGTTTGTTAACGGCGCGAAGGGCATGTCGGCGGTCCAGTTCTCTCGCGATCTGGACGTGCAGTACAAGACCGCCTTTGTGCTGGCTCACAAGCTGCGCGAAGCCTGTCGGCTGAAACCAAGAACGAAACCCTTGAAGGCGAGGTCGAGATTGACGGCGCATACTTTGGTGGCGTGGTGCGCGCCGAGGG
>NZ_JAMYQZ010000058.1:0-41362 GCF_040321145.1 Mesorhizobium sp. M0514 | reverse complement strand
GAGCGCCTGCGCACGCAGACGCTCGCGGCAAGTCTGCGGCGGCATACGGTTAGCGCATGTTTGCCGTCGAAACGGTGCATATGCCGTTCCTTCCCCGGATTGCGATCAGGCGCGATTGGCGAAGTCGCGGACAACCCGCTGCAGCAGCGGCATGTAGTCGCGAAATGCCCGGGTCTTCATGTTGGCGATCTTGCCGGCCTCGTCCCAGATGCGAACCCGCACCGCTTCCTCGTGGAACGGGTTCTTGCGGAACTCGGCCACCTCTTCGGCATTCATCGGCCCGCCTTGCAGCGACAGCGTGTGGACCGAGGCCTGCGACAGCCTGCCGAAATAGGTGGGGTCGGTAGCGCAGAGGTAGCGCTTGGCCGCGACATGCAGCCTGACGCATTCGACGATCACCGGTGGAAAGAACGGCGCCAGCACCTCGCCGCCGGCTTCGTCATGATGCTTGTCCTCGACATCGTCGGGCGAATAGGTGCCGAACTCGCTGGTGTAGTGGCCGATATCGTGCAGCAGTGCTGCCGCCACCAGCACATCGGGCGCGCCGTCCTTTTCGGCGAACCAGGCGCCCTGCAACATGTGCTCCGACATGGTGACGGGTTCGCCGAGATAGGATTCAGCCCCTCGGCGTTCGAAAATATCGGCGATGAATTCGACGATGTTGCTCGCGTTCAAATCCTGGCTGCTCATTCCGCTGCTTCCTTGAATTCGTGTTCGATCGCCGACAGCGTCGACAAAAGGCCATCCTTGTCGGCGTAGCAGCCCTGCAGCCAGCGCTTGCCGGCGCCGGAGAACTGCTTGCGGGCATGCATGACGCGGGTGTTGTCGACGATGAAGGCCTGGCCCGCCTCGAGCTTGAAGGTCACTTCGAAGGACGGATCCTCGATCAGTTCGGCAAACCGGCGATAGGCGGCGTAGTAGGCCTCCATCTCCGCGAACGGCACATCGACGGTCGGCGCCAGCGAGCGGTTGTTGAAGCGGATGGCGATGAGTTCGCCATCCGGCCCGAGCTCGATCATCGGCCGCTTGGCCTGCAATCGCACGCCCGACGAGCCGGCATATTCGAAGCGCGCCGGGTATGAACTCAACAGCCGGAAGCCTTCGTGGTTTTCGGCCTGCAGCGCGGCCGCCACGGCAAAACCATCGACGACGCTGGATTCGCCGCCCTCGACCGTGTTTTCGATACACGACAGGATCTGCAAGGTCGGCACCGGATCACGATAGGGGTTGTCGGTATGCGCCTGCAGGCCAAGATTGGTGTAGGCCAGATTGGTTGGATTGACCTCGGCGCGCACCTCGAACCAGCGGCCGTAATTGGTCTCCCTGATATAGCCGAACAGATCGGACACTTTGCACAGCGCCCCGGATTCGGCCGGCAGATCGTCCATCACCGCGAAGCCGTAGGTCTTCACCGCCGACAGCCATTGCCGCAAGACGGCGCGGTCGCGGCTGGCCGCGACATAGCCGGCGCGCGGCACCGAATTCTGCATAGAGGCCCTGGTCCATCGCACGGTGCCCTCGCCTGTCCAGCCGGGCTGTCGGGCGGCATCGCGGTCATAGGCATTGGCGCTCAGCCATGCCGCAGGAAAGCGCACCGTCTTTCCCTCCGGTTCGAAACTGACTTCAAGCGCATCGCCCTTGATCGCGGCTGCGCCGATCCGCGTTTGCGCCGGAATGTCGAGAATGGTGATCAGCCGCTGGCCGTTGCCGGCGCTGCGCGTCTTGTCGTCGAGCGCATTGTCGCGCAACCACATGGCGTGAAAGCGAGTGCGCGCGCCGTCCTTCCAACCGAGGTCGATCGTTCTTCCTTCGTCGCCGATCAGCGCCTGGGTAAGCATGGAGATCCGTTCCTGTCCGCTGCGCCCCGCAGCCAACTCCGCAGGGTTTCCGGTTGCATCGTGATGATGTCGAAGGCATAACTCAAATTATCATTTTGCGGCCAAAGGCCATAAACGGTTTATGCCTCAAACAACCCTGCCCTTGCCGCCGCTCGACTGGCTGCGGAGTTTCGAGGCCGCCGCGCGGCTGTCGAATTTCACCGCCGCCGCGGCCGAGCTTGGCCTGACCCAGGCTGCGGTCAGCCAGCACATCCGTTCTCTCGAAGAGCGGTTGAAGCAGCCGCTGTTCATCCGCCTGGCGCGCGGCGTCGAATTGACGCCGGAGGGTGCCGCCTACCTGCCGCATCTGCAATCGGCCTTTGCCGTGATCGCCAACAGCACGCGCGAGTTGTTCGAACCCAAGACCGTCCAGAGCGTGACGATACGCTCGCCGATCTCGTTTGCCGTGCTGATGATCGCGCCGAAGCTGCCGCAAATGGCCAAGGACCTGCCCTTCGTCCAGCTGCAGATCGAGACCATCCACACACCGGCCGATTACGGCGAGCGCTTTGTGGGTCTCGACATCCGATTCGGCATTGGCTCCGGCTCCTTTGCCGGACGGCAGGCCGACCGCCTCACCCGCGAAACCTTAACGCCGATGGCGTCGCCAAATGTCGCCAAGGCCAAGGATTGGACAGGATTGCCGAGACTTACAGTGGTCGGCGCGCGGGAAATGTGGGGCGAATGGTTCGCCGTCGCCCGGATGAAGCCGGCGCTCGGGCCCACGCACAAATTCGACAGTTTCGTTACCGCGTTGGAGGCGGCGAAGCACGGCGCCGGCATGGTGCTGGGATCGCGACCGTTGGCCGACGCGGCACTGCGCGAAGGATCTCTCGTTACCCTGTCCGGCTTTACGCTGTCGAGCGGTGCCGGCCACTATCTGACCGCACCTTCGGGCGCGCATCTGAGCCCGGCCGAAGAAGCGGTCCGCCGCTGGTTCGCAACGGTCTTCGGCGTCCCGATTTCCCGATAAGCCCCTGAATACGCGGCAAACTATTGGACGACGTGACGCGGCGCATAATTTGTCGCGATACTGCGCCAGGCCGGACGTCAAGCTTCGGCAGGGTTCCGCTCGCTACAGGCGGCCAAGAAAAATCGCGGAGGAAATTCAATGCTCGACAAGGCCCCCAACAAGAAGCTTTCCGACCTGCTCGATCGCTTCGGCGCGGCACTCGCCGCCGGTGACATCGACAAGGCGGTCGCCTGCTTTCAGGAGGATTGTTTTTGGCGCGATCTCGTCAGCTTCACCTGGAACATCAAGACCATGGAAGGCCGTGACCAGGTGCGCGACATGCTGGTGAGCCAGCTGGCCAAAACCAACCCATCGAACTGGGCGATCGCCAGGGGCGAGGACGCCACTGAAAACGATGGCCTGCTCGACGGCTGGATCAGTTTCGAAACGTCTGTGGCGCGCGGCTTCGGCCACATCCGGCTGAAGGACGGCAAGATCTGGACGTTGCTCACCACCATGGTCGAGCTGAAGGGCCATGAGGAGCCGGCCGGTTTCGACCGCCCGCTCGGCGCCAAGCACGGCCATGGCAAGAACCGCCCGACCTGGAAGGAGGAGCGCGAGAAGGAGGCCGCCGAGCTCGGCTTCAAGACGCAGCCCTATACGCTCATCATTGGCGGCGGCCAGGGCGGCATCGCGCTCGGCGCGCGGCTGCGGCAGCTCGGCGTGCCGACCATCATCGTCGAGAAGAACGAACGGGCCGGCGACAGCTGGCGCAAGCGCTACAAATCGCTCTGCCTGCACGATCCGGTCTGGTACGACCATCTGCCCTATATCGACTTTCCCAGGAACTGGCCGGTCTTCGCGCCCAAGGACAAGATCGGCGACTGGCTGGAAATGTACGCCAAGGTAATGGAGCTGAACTACTGGTCGTCGACCGAGGCCATGAGCGCTGTCTATGACGACAGCAAGAAGGAATGGACGGTGGTGGTGCGCCGCGACGGCAAGGACATCACGCTGAAGCCGAAACAATTGGTGCTGGCCACGGGGCAATCCGGCAAGGCCAACATGCCGAACTTCAAGGGCATGGACACATTCAAGGGCGACCAGCATCACTCCTCGAAGCATCCGGGACCCGATGCCTATGTCGGCAGACAAGCTGTCGTCATCGGCTCGAACAACTCCGCCCACGACATTGCAGCAGCCCTTTGGGAGGCCGGCGCCGACGTCACCATGGTGCAGCGCTCGACCACGCACATCGTCAAGTCGGACACGCTGATGGAGATCGGCCTGGGCTCGCTCTATTCGGAAAAGGCGGTTGCGAGCGGCATGACCACAGCCAAGGCCGACCTCGTCTTCGCCTCCCTGCCCTACAAGATCCTGCACGAATTCCAGATTCCGGCCTATGCCGAGATGAAGAAGCGCGACGCCAACTTCTACAAAGGCCTGGAGAAGGCCGGCTTCATGCTCGACTGGGGCGACGACGGCTCCGGCCTTTTCATGAAATATCTGCGACGCGGCTCGGGCTATTACATCGATGTCGGCGCCTCCGACCTGATCATCGACGGGTCGATCAAGCTGAAAAGCGGTGTCGACGTGAAGGAGATCAAGGAGCATTCGGTCCTGCTCAGCGATGGATCGGAACTGCCGGCCGATCTCATCGTCTACGCCACCGGCTACGGTTCGATGAATGGCTGGGCGGCCGATTTGATCTCACGGGAGGTCGCCGACAAGGTCGGCAAATGCTGGGGCCTCGGCTCCAACACCACGAAGGACCCAGGCCCCTGGGAAGGCGAGCTGCGCAACATGTGGAAGCCGACGCAGCAGGAGGCGCTGTGGTTCCATGGCGGCAATTTGCACCAGTCGCGCCATTACTCCCAGTTCCTGGCGCTGCAGCTGAAGGCGCGCATGGAAGGCATCGCGACGCCGGTCTACGCGCTGCAAGAGGTTCACCACAAGGCTTAGGCAGCGCCGCCGATGCGCTTCCAGTAGATGAGCGTGCCGGTCAGCCCGCCATGCGGTTTCAGGGCAAAGTCCGGTATTTCGCCAGTGAGCGTGAAGCCGAGTTTTTCGTAAAGGCCGGAAGCGCCCTCCTCGGTTGCGGTGTCCAGCACCAGAAGCGTGCGGCCTTTCTCGACGGCGAGCGTTTCGGCCGCCCGCATCAGCCGGCTCGCTATGCCCTTGCCGCGGTGTTCGACGCGGGTCATGAGCTTGGCGATCTCGGCCCGGTGCGGCTGATTGACCGGAAAGTCGAGCAGCAAGGTGACGGTGCCGATCAACGCGTCGCCATACCAAGCACCCAGCACCGCTCTTTCACCTCTCTCTGCTGCCATCAACGAGTTGCTCCAGAAGGTTTCCGCCGCTTGCCTGGATAAGGGATGCATGAAGCTGACGGAGCCGCCGGCCGCGACCGTCTCGATCAGGAGGTCGGCCAGCATGTCGCGTGTTTCCGCAGTCAGCGACCTGATTTCGATGGGACTCACCTGCACTTTCCCTTGCTAATCCAGACGCGCGACGCGGCGCCGCTTTCGTCTCGCCTTGATCGCGGCGATGCGATCGGTGTCTTTCGGCTGCAGATGCAGCCCGCGTTCGAGGATTTCGAGCGTGTATTCCTCATAGGTCAGGCCAAGCCGCTCGGCCTTTTCCATGCGCATCAGCATCACGTCACGGCTTGGCGCCTTCCACGCCTTGGCATGCGCTGCCTGCCAGGCCAGGAAGATGTAGGGATCGCCCTTGCCCCATGGCGGGCCCTTGTAATCATCGAGCGGCGGTCCGCCATTGTCGGAGCGCTTGGGACGTCTTGCCACGATTTCAGCCCCTGACCAGCGCAACCAGATAGTCGGCCGGCTGCGGTCCGACGGCATGGAACGTGCAGTCCGACGGCGCGCCGAGCGCCAGGCAGTCGCCGGGCTCGAGACTATGCACCATATCACCCTCGGTGAACTCAAGTCGCCCGGAGATCAGCCACATCTGCTGCTTGATGAAGGCATAGGACGCCGCCGGGAAACTCACACTGGCGCCAGCCGGCAGTTGCACCCGGATCAATTCGAGCGGCGTGTCGGAAACCGGCGACAGATGCCGACGGACATAGCCCGTACCGGGGTCGCGCCAAACCGGCTGCTCACTCTCGCGCAGCAGGCCGCCACCTTGCTGCTCGGCGCGTGCTATCAGCGTCGACAGCGTCATGCCGAAAGCAGCGGCGATGCGCACCAGCAGCGCGGCCGTCGGGCTGGTCATGCCGCGCTCGATAGTGCTGAGCATGGCTTTGGAGACGCCGGAGCGGTTCGCCAGGTCGGCCAACGACCAGTCCCGCAAGGCTCTTTCGGCGTGGATTCGTCTGCCTATCGTGGCCGACATGTCATTCGCTATATCAGTCATTCGTCCAATATATCGAATATTTGGATTCGGAAAAGAGGCCGGCCGGTTGAATTTTCGCTGACCGGTTAACCCCTGCTACACCATCCCGCATCACGCCACCTTAACCCCGTCTGTGTAGGATCGACGCTCCACGAGAATGGGGATCGGATCGTATGTTTGTCGAGCGCGAAGCCTCCGTCGGCGAACCGACCTCGCAGGAGCGCCGCCGCGCAGAGCAGAGCGACAAGCGCATTCTCGGCAACGTCGTGCAGTGCGACGGTGCGCGCGCCACCATCAGCGCCTATGCCGACGACATCGAAGGCGCGGTCACCGGCCTGTGGACCGTCGGCAAGATGATCTCCATCAATCTCGGGACATCGCGCACCGTTGGTCTGGTCTACGAAATCGGCAAGTCGGATCGCGCCTGGAGCAATGAGGGACAAAATCCCATCGAAGTCAGCGTCGAACTAATCGGCGAAGTGCGCGACGGCGCGGAGCCCGGCGCCAAACCGGTGTTCGACCGCGGCATCACCACCTATCCTCATATCGGCGCCATAGCGCACCGCATCCGTACCCGTGACCTGCAGGCGGTCTACGATCTCGCCGGGCGTCATTCCATCACCATCGGCACGCTGTCGCAGGATGAGTCGATCGACGCCAACATCGCCATCGACGACACGCTGGCGCGCCATTTTGCCGTTGTCGGCACAACCGGCGTCGGCAAATCCACCGCCATCTCGCTGCTGCTGCGCAAATCGATCGCCGCCCGGCCCGATCTGCGAATCCTCATTCTCGATCCGCACAATGAATTCGCGGCATCCCTGCCTGAGTTCTGCGTCCGGGTCGATTCCAAGACGCTTGACCTGCCGTTCTGGATGTTCAGGCTTGAAGAATTCGCCGAAGTGCTGTTTCGCGGCCGAGAGGTCGTGCCGGAAGAAGTCGATGTCCTGCGCGACCTGATCCCCGCCGCCAAGAACCTCTATCGCAATCCCAATTCAGGCTCTTACGTGCGCCGCGGCAGCGATGCGCTGACCGCCGACACGCCGGTGCCCTACCGCATGGTCGATCTCATCAAGCAGATCGACGAGCGCATGGGCCTCCTGGAAAGCAAGAACGACCGCCCGACGCTGAAATCGCTGAAGACGCGCATCGAGTCCGCCGCGTCCGACCCACGCTATCGCTTCATGTTCAATTCGCGGCTGATCGAGGACACGATCCACGAGACGATCGGCAATATTTTCCGTGTGCCGCATCATGGCCGCCCGGTGACCTGTTTCGAGATGGCCGGCATGCCGTCCGAAGTGGTCAACTCCGTCTGTTCGGTGCTGGCGCGCCTGGCCTTCGACCTTGCGCTGTGGAGCGAGGGCCGGCTGAAGCTTTTGCTGCTGTGCGAGGAAGCGCACCGCTATATGCCGGCCGATCCGCGCCTCGGCTTCGCCCCGACAAGGCATGCATTGTCGCGCATCGCCAAGGAAGGCCGCAAATATGGCTGCTATCTCGGCGTCGTCACCCAGCGCCCGGGTGAACTCGATCCGACCATCCTGTCGCAATGCTCGACCTTCTTCGCCATGCGGCTGGCCAACGAGCAGGACCAGGCAATCATCCGCTCGGCGATCGCCGATTCCTCCGCCTCGACGCTGGCCTTTCTGTCCTCCATGGGCCAGCGCGAAGCCATCGCCTTCGGTGAAGGCGTGGCGACGACCATGCGGCTGAAGTTCGAGAAACTGGCGGAGAACCTGATCCCCGGCACCGCCAAGCGAGAGCAGGACGAGTTCTCGCAGGACGGCAACGACGTCGATCTCGCCGCCATCGTCGAGCGGCTGCGCAACGTCCCGAAACCGCAGCAGCAGATGGCCTTCGCCGAGGTCGTGGACTCCGGCCGCCAGGCCGGCGATCCCGATTACCGCAAGCCGGCCACCGCACAGCGCGTCCAGCCCGACGACGATTTCGACCTGCGCTATGGCCTCAAGCCCACAACCTTCGGCATGCGCCCGCAGAACGATTGACCTTCAGCGTAGCGACTTTTTTGCCGGCCAATTGAGAAGCCGCCGGAGCGCCAGGGCTCGGCTTCGTTGGCCCGCTTGGGCAAATCCCGAAAGGGAATTCATCAGGCCGGATTGAATGGCGTGGCTTTCGAGAAGCCGGAGCGGAGCGGACATTTAGTCCGTGAGCACCGGAAGTCGAGAAAGCCACGTCAGGCAACCGGCCTCATGAATTCTTCTTCGGGATTTTAGGCGCAGACGCGGTTGCGGCCTTGCCTCTTCGCCTCGTAGAGCTGGCGGTCGGCGCGGCGGTAGAATTCCTCGGCGGTTTCCTTCCGATCCCAGACGGCTAGTCCGACGCTGGTGGTGATCTTGAGGCGGACATTGCCTGACAGCACCGACATGTTGGCAATCGCTTTGCGGATGCGTTCGGCGAACTTCCCCAACAACTCCGCATCCATGTTGGGCGTGACGACGGCGAACTCCTCGCCCCCAAGCCGCGCCACCACATCGTGGTAGCGCGTCATGCCTTTGAGGCAATTGGCGACTGCCCTAAGCACCTCGTCGCCGACATCGTGGCCATGCGTGTCGTTGACCTGCTTGAAATGATCGAGGTCGAGGATCATCAGCCCGACGGGCTTTTCGATGCGGCGGAATTCCTCGAGATATTCCTTCAGCGCATCATCGAAGTAGCGCCGGTTCTGCATGCCGGTAAGGCCGTCGGTCAATGCCGCATGCTGCAGCGTTTCCGAGCGGGCGCTGAGCGAAACCGTCATGGCGCGCAGCTTGCCCTCTTCCGTGGCCTGCCTACGGATCAGCGGGTAGATGAAGAACACGCCGAAGAACAGCGCTGTCGCCAGCAGCACCCCGGTGACAAACAGCAGCGTGTTGAGATAGGCGATCCTCTCGACCCGGGAAGTCGTATCGTGACCGACCGCGATGAACTGCAATTGACCATAGGCATAAAGCGTCACCAGGCCTGCGGCCAGGATCACGAAAATAAAGACGAAAAATGCGGATTCCGCCTTGTGGAAACGCATCTGCTTCCCGTTGCAAAGTACCCGCCGGATCTATGGCATGCCGGCGCCTTACGGACGGTTAATCCAGACAACCGGAGCGGGAATGTTCATTCCTACTTCTGTTTCTTTAATTGTATTGGCAGCACAAAAATCAAATCGCGGTTTGCAAGCGGCCGCCGGGCTGCAATCTCAGCCATTCCGGTCCCAGCTGATGGCGAAACCACGTCGTTTGCCGTTTGGCATATTGCCGCGTCGCTGCCTTGCAGCGCTCGATGGCCTGAGGAAAGCTGATGTCACCCGCCATGGCAGCCGAAAGTTCGCGAACGCCGATCGCCTTCATCGCCGGCAGGTCGGGATCGAGGCCAAGCGCCGCAAGCCGTTTGACCTCATCGAGCGCGCCGAGATCGAGCATGCGGTCGAACCTTGTTTCGATCCGCTCGACAAGGGGGGCGCGGTCCGGCTCGATAACGAAGAACCGAGCGCTGTCGCTGTCGATCAGCGGCCGGCCGCGCGCTGCCTGCCATTCTAGGATGGAGCGGCCGGATGCGTCGAGCACCTCCAGCGCCCGCACGATGCGCTGGCCGTCGGTCGACTTCAGCTGCATGGCGACCGCCGAATCCTCATGCATCAGGATGCGGTGCAGCTTGGCTGCGCCTTGCTCCTTTAACTCGTAGCGCCAGCGGTCGCGTACCTGCTGCGGAATGTCGGGCATTTGCGAGATGCCCTCGGCAAGTGCGCGAAAATAGAGCCCGGTGCCGCCGACGAAAATCACCGGACGTTCAAAGCCGGCGTCATCGGGCTGTCGGGCGAGCGTGCCGTCATCGATCAGCTTCATCACGTCGCGCAGCCAGGCGCCGGTGGAATAGGCGGTGGAGGGATGCACATGGCCATAGAGATAGTGCGGCGCGCGGGCGAGGTCGGCGGCATTCGGCCGCGCCGTCAGCACATCGAGCACCGAATAGCCCTGCATGGAATCGGTGTTGACGATGACACCGCCCTTGCGCTCGGCGAGATCGAGCGCCAGCGCCGACTTGCCGCTGGCGGTCGGCCCGGCTATCAGGGTCGCGTTCTTCACGCGGCCCTCGCCCGCCTGCCCGCCCTCGCCTAGCTGCTTGGAAGTCTCGATGCCGCTCATTGCCACGCTTGTGTCTCACCCCGTCCGCCGCGCGATGTCGGCCTCGCTTGCGAATATGGCCTCACGGTCGGTCGGCGCAAGCGCTGTTCGCTGGCTGGGCGAAGGCGTCGCCTGCGATCTGGTGTTGCCCGAGGGGGCAGAAGCCGCTGAGGCAAGTGCGGCCTTGCGCACAGCACTTGGTTCAGAGCCGGTCGACGTGATCGTTCAGCAGGCCGGAAGCCGCCGCAAGACAATCCTGCTTGCCGATATGGATTCAACCATGATCGACCAGGAATGCATCGACGAACTCGCCGACGAGATCGGCGTCAAGGACCGCGTTGCCGCCATCACGGCACGCTCGATGAACGGCGAGATCGCTTTCGAGCCGGCGCTGCGTGAACGCGTGGCGCTGCTGAAAGGCCTCGATGCCGCCGTCGTCGACCGCATCATCGCGAACCGCCTGACGCTGGCGTCGGGCGGCCGCGCTCTGGTGCAGACGATGCGCGCCAATGGCGCCTGGACGGCGCTTGTCTCCGGCGGCTTCGACGTCTTCACCAGCCGTGTCGCCGCCATGCTCGGCTTCGAGGAAAACCGTGCCAACCGCCTGATCGAGGAGAACGGGCGCTTTGCCGGCCTGGTCGCCGAGCCGATCCTCGGCCGCGCCGCCAAGGCCGATGCGCTGAACGATATCTCGGCCCGCCTCGGCCTGACGCCATTCGATGCGATTGCGGTCGGCGACGGCGCCAACGACCTCGACATGATCCGCCTGGCCGGCACCGGTGTCGCGCTCCACGCCAAGCCGGCCGTTGCTGGCGAAGCCAAGGTCCGCATCGACCATGGCGATCTCACCGCGCTGCTTTATCTCCAGGGCTACCGCCAGGAAGAGTTCGCCCAATGAAACCGATGCGCACCGAGCGCCTCATCCTGCGCAACTGGGAAGACCGCGATCGCGAACTCTTCCACCGCATCAATTCGGACGAGCGGGTGATGGAATTCTTTCCGTTCCGCCGCGACCGCGCCGAGACGGATGCCAAGATGGACGAGTTTCGGGGCTGGATCGCCGAGGACGGCTTTGGTTTTGCCGCCGCCGAGATCGCCGCGACTGGGGAATGCATCGGCTTCGTCGGTCTCTTAAAGACCAATCACGTGCCGTCCCTGCCTTCCGATACGATCGAGATCGGCTGGCGGTTGGCGCCGGAATTCTGGCGCAAGGGCTATGTCACGGAGGCCTCCGAAGCCTGGCTCGCCTTTGGCTTCGAAACGCTTGACCGCGACGAGATCGTCTCCTTCGCCGTCGCGGCCAACCGCCGCTCGACGGCCGTCATGGAGCGTCTTGGCATGAGCCCTGACCCGGCTCGCGATTTCGACCACCCATCCATCCCTGACAGCCACCCGCACCTCAAGCGGCATGTCCTCTACAAACTGTCGCGCACGGACTGGCAGGCACGAAAAAGGGCGGCTCGCTAGCCGCCCTTTCCCTGAAGACAATCGGTTATGGGGCTTTCCGGACTCAATCCATCCGGATCGTCACGAAGCGCAACTCGCCTGTCTTGGACGCCAGCATCAAGAGCGCATTCTTGCGGCCCTGCTCCTTCAGCGCGCCGATCCGGTCCATCACGTCCTTCGGGGTCGCGACCGATTCCTGGGCGATTTCGGTGATCACCTCGCCGGCCTGGATGCCGCGCTCGGCGGCGGCCGAATCCTTGGTGACGTCGGTGATGACGACGCCGGAGACGTCGGCCGCGATGCCGAATTTTTTCCGTGTGTCGTCATTGAGCTCGCCGACGGTCATGCCGAGCACCGAGGCCGTGGAGACCGCGGGCGCCTTGTCGCCGCCCTTGTCCTCATCGGTAGTGCCGTCCTCACCGGCGGCAACCTTCTCGCCGTCCTCAAGCCGGCCGAGCGTCACCTTCACCGTCTGCTCGATGCCCTTGCGCACGATAATCACGTCGACCGCCTTGCCGACCGGGCTTTCCGCCACGACGCGCGGCAGGTCGCGCATTTCATGGATGTCCTTGCCGTCGAACTTGATGATGACGTCGCCAGCGAGAATTGTGCCGTTGTCGACCGGTCCGCCCTTGATGACGCCGGCTACCAGCGCGCCCTTGGCGGTCGCCATGCCGAGGCTCTCGGCGATGTCGTCGGTCACCGGCTGGATGCGCACGCCGAGCCAGCCGCGACGGGTCTCGCCGAACTGGCGCAGCTGGTCGACGACGCCCGAGGCAAGCTGCGACGGGATGGAGAAGCCGATGCCGATCGAGCCGCCCGACGGCGAGATGATCGCCGTGTTGATGCCGATAACCTCGCCCAGGCTGTTGAACAGCGGTCCGCCGGAATTGCCGCGGTTGATGGCGGCGTCGGTCTGGATGAAGTCGTCATAGGGGCCGGAATTGATGTCGCGGTTGCGGGCCGAGACGATGCCGACCGTCACCGTGCCGCCAAGGCCGAACGGATTGCCGATCGCCATCACCCAGTCGCCGACGCGCATCTTGTTGGAATCGCCGAACTTCACCGCCGTCAGCTTGTGGCCCTTCGGGTCGACCTTGAGCACCGCCACGTCGGTCTTGGTGTCGGTGCCGACCAGCGTCGCCTTGAGCGTCACGCCGTCGGAGAAATTCACCTCGATATCGTCTGCATCGGCGATGACGTGGTTGTTGGTGACGACAATGCCTTGCTCGGCGTCGACCACGAAGCCGGAGCCCAGCGACTGCACCTTTTGCGCGCCGCCATCCTTGTCGCCGCCACGGTTCTTGAAGAAGTCGTCGAAGAAATCCTGGAACGGCGAACCCTCCGGCAGCTGCGGCATCGGCACCGCGCCCGGACCTTCCGTGCCCTTCACGGTCTGCGAGGTCGAGATGTTGACCACCGCACCGAGCAGGCCTTCGGCGAGGTCGGCAACCGAAGCCGGTCCGTCCGCGGCCACCGTCGGCGTCACGAAAGCCGGAACGGCAAGCGCGCCGACCATAAGTGCCGCAGCACCTGCGATGAACGTCCGCCGCGCCGCGCGCAGAAGGGTGTTGGATGTCATCGAAAGCCTCCCGGATTGCTGAAAAGAAAAAGCGCTTCGGCAAAACGCCGCGTCGCGTCATGTTGGCAAGAAATACGGCACGTTTGCGGCTATGGCCACATCAGGAGGATAAATCCTCCGTTACACCCTAGAGCGGTTCGCCGTTTCGCGGAAACGGCGAACCGTTCAATCCCTTTGCTTTTACGCAATTCCGGACGGAAAACCGCTCACACTTTCCTGGAATTGCAGATCAGCGGTCCTCAGCCACGCACCAACCAGACGATGCCGACGCCGATGGCGATCGCCACCAGCCCGACGATGCGCAGCGCAATTTCCGGCGTCGACAGCACTTCGCCGGCAAGACGTTTGGCAAGGCCGGGAAAGCCGCCATAGACCAGACCCTCTACGACGAGGACCAGGCCTATGGCCGCAAGGAAATCCTGCACCGCCCTACTGGGCGGGTGCAGGTTGTGCAGCCGGCGCGGCAGGTGCCGTCGCCGGAGCCGCAGGTGTCGTCGCCGGAGCCGCAGGTGTCGCCGGCTTCGCGTCCGTACCGTCCGGATTGCGGAAGAAGCGGAAGAACTCCGAGTTCGGCGAAAGCACCATCGTCGTCCCGGAGTTGTCCAGCGCCGTGCCATAGGCATTCATCGACCGGTAGAAGTCGAAGAACGCCGGATCGCGTTTGTAGGCGTCGGCAAAGGTCGCACTGCGCTGGGCTTCACCTTCACCACGCAGGATTTCCGATTCCTTGCGCGCCTCGGCGACGATTTCCACCACTTCGCGGTCGGCGCGGGCGGTGATGCGCTGCGCGGCCTCTTTGCCGCGCGCTCTCAGCCGTTCGGCCTCGGCCAAACGTTCGGCCTTCATGCGGTCGAAGGTCTGCTGCGAAACCTCAGCCGTCAGATCGGTTCGGCGGATGCGCACATCCTCGATCTGCAGGCCGAGCGAGGTGGCGTCGGGCCGAAGCTGATCGCGCACTTCGCGCATCATCACGGCCCGCTCTTCCGAGAGCGCCGCCTCGAAGTCGCGCAGACCGTAGACACGGCGCAGCGCCGCATCGAGACGCGTCCTCAGTCGTGCTTCGGCCAGTGTGATCTGGCCGGACACGGCTGAGCGGAACACCCGCGGATCCGAGATGCGGTACGCGATGAAAGCGTCGACCTCATAGAACTTGCCGCCCGAAACCTGGACGCGGATGTTATCGAGATCGAAGCGCAGCACCCTGTTTTCGATCAACTGCACGCTGTCGGCGTCGAAGAAGGCGAAAGGCGCCTTGAAATAGATGCCGGGTTCATTCTTGACGTCGACGATCTCGCCGAACCGCAGCACGAGCGCCTGCTGGCGCGCGTTGACCACGAAGACCGAGGAGTAGAGCAGGAACAGAAGCACGGCCGCGATGACCGCGATGATGGGAAGACGATTGGCCATCACTGGGCTCCTCCCGTGGTCGCAGGCGGCGGCGCCTTCGGTTGCAGTGCCGGCAGCGGCAGATAGGGAACGACCCCTTGCCCATTGCCCTGTTCGACGATCACCTTGTTGGAATCCTTCAGCACCTTCTCCATCGTTTCCAGATAAAGCCGCCGGCGCGTCACGTCGGGCGCCTTGGCGTATTCGTCATAGACCGAGATGAAGCGCTGCGCCTCACCTTCGGCTTCCTGGACGACACGGTTCTTGTAGGCTGCCGCGTCCTCGCGGATCTGCGCCGCGGCGCCACGCGCCTGGCCAAGCTTCTGGTTGGAATACTGGTTGGCCTGCTCGACGAACTTGTCTTCGTCCTGCTCAGCGCGCTGCACTTCGTCGAACGCGTCGGCCACTTCACGCGGCGGCGCCGCGTCCTCGATCGAAACTGCGTTGACGTTCAGGCCGGCCTTGTAGCCGTCCAGCGTCGTCTGGATGATTTCACGCACCGACGCCGCAATGCCCTGACGGTCGTCGCGGAAGATGTCCTGGGCCGGTCGCCGGCCGACCGCTTCGCGCATGGCGCTCTCTGCGACCTGCTGCAGCATGCCTTCTGGGTCGGAGACGTCGAACAGATAGGCCCGGGGATCGGAGACCTGGTAGGCCACCGAAAACTGGACGTTGACGATGTTCTGGTCGCCGGTAAGCATCAGCCCCGACGAGTTGCCGCTCGTCGCGCCGCCACCACCGATATCGACGAGTTGTTCGGCGATGTTGGCCGTCTCGACGGTTTCGACGGGCCACCAATGGAAATGCAGACCTGGCTGCGACAGCTCCGCCTTCGGCTTGCCGAAGCGCAGCTCGACCGCAACCTCGTCCGGCTGCACGGTGTAGACCGCCTTGAACGCCCACAGCACGATCAGAGCCGCTGCGATCAGCGCAAACACGGCCGGGCTGGCGCCGCCGCCACCGGGCAGCGCGCGCCGCAGCCGGTCCTGGCCGCGGCGGATGATGTCTTCGAGATCGGGAGGTGACCCCGGCGGGCCGCTGGGCCCCTTCGGTCCCTGCCCCCAGGGTCCCTGATTGTTGCCGCCGCCACCACCCCATGGGCCGCCGCCACCGCCGCTCTTGTCGTTCCAGGGCATGAATGTCCTTTCGCTTGGAATTCCCTCGGCGCCGGCGTTGCGGCGCAAAATCCAGTTGTTCTTCTATAGGGATGCCGCGATGCGCTTTCAACGCGATCCGCTGCCGAGCATGTCCGTTTTGGACGTTCGCGACCCTTTTATCGTCTCAATGCACGCCGCGGCGTCGCTCGTAAACCGAATAGCGCGTCGCATGGCTGTCCTTTTCACCGGCCGGAACGTCCTGAGCGCTGACAAGGCGCCACAAATCCGGATCGATGTCGGGAAAATGCGCGTCGCCATCGACCGCCGCCAGCACATGGGTGACGTGCAGCCGGTCTGCCAGCGGCAGCGCCTGCGCATAGATCTCGCCGCCGCCGATGATGCAGATTTCGTCGACGCCGGCCATGCAACGCCCGCGCACCGTGGCCAGCTGGATCGCGGCCTCCAGGGAGTGCGCTACCTCGATGCCCTCGGCGCGCCAGGCCTTGTCGCGGGTCACCACGATGTTCAACCTGCCCGGCAGCGGCCGGCCGATGCCTTCATAAGTCTTGCGGCCCATGATGACGGGCTTGCCCATCGTATCGGCCTTGAAGCGCTTGAGATCGGTGGACAGCCGCCACGGTAAGCCGCCGTCGCGCCCGATGACGCCGTTCTGCGCAATGGCGACATAGATCGCGACGTCCATCAGTTGGCCCCCCCGGCGCCGTCATCCGACGGCTCCAAAAGCAATATGTCGATGTTGTGCTCGGGATAGAGATCCTGCGCCGCCGTCTCGAAGGTCGTCGGCCCGACCTTCTTGACATTGTCGCCGCAAAACGAGATCAGCGCTTTCGGATTGCCCTTGTCGACGGTTAGCTTGAACTTGCCGATGCTGCCATTGGCCCAGTTGCCGCCAGTGGTCAGGATATAGGCTATGCGGTTCTCGTAAAAATGCGGATAACCGTCGGCCTTGGCGGCCTGCCGCACCGCATTCTCGAAGCTGTCGTCCATGCAGTAGCGGGTCTTGTAGGTCGTGTACTGGCTGCCCTCGGTGAACTTGCCGTCATAGAAGAAACTCACCGATGACGTGCCGCCGACGCTCGGTTTGTAGCGGTGCGAGACGTGGACATCCTTGTTGGCCGGAAATATCGCGCGCCACCAATAGGTCGAGCGCAACTGCCACCACGGCGTATAGACCTTGTTCGCCTCGGTACCGTCGCTGCCCGTATCCTCGATGATGATGCCGCGGTTTTCCCAATCCTCGGCGACCGTTTTCGGCAGCTTCGCCAGGGCCGCCTTGGCCGCATCGCCGAACGGATTGAACGGCACGTTCTGCGCCTTCAGATCGGCGCCGATATCGATGCCGACAGCGAACACTTTCTGCTCGAGCTGCGGCTTTGCCGGCGCTCCGTCGATCGTCACCTCGAAGCCAAGGAAATTGTCGCTCTGGTTTTCCGGGATGGCCGGCATTTCCTCCGGATTGCCTTCGATGTCCGGCAGCGGAAAAGCGACGATGGCATTTACATCCTTGTCGGTGTTGTTGTGGAAGACGTAGTCGACCGTGATCTTTTCCGGCGAGATATAGAGATCCTCGCTTTGCATCGACACCGCGTCGCTACGCGACAGGATCAGGCCACCTGTGCCGAGTTCGGCGGTCGTATCATTGGCCAGCGCGGGCACGGCAAAAAGCGCCAGCGCTACGAACAGAACATATTGCAACATCGAAGCCCCTCGCCAAGAATGCCGCGACCCTAGCCGTTTCAATGTGGCGTTTCAAAGCCTTCCGTCTCCCAGCAGGACGCCACAGTGTCTGGACACGCCAATCGGCGGTCTGGACTAACAGGTTTCGATCGGGCAGGAGTTCGCGTCATGCGCAAGCTTCTCGTCATCGGCATCGGCGCCGGCAATCCCGACCATATGACCGTGCAGGCCATATCAGGCCTAAACCGGGCGGACGTCCTGTTTATCCCCGACAAGGGGGCGAAGAAGAACGACCTTGCCGAATTGCGCCGCCATATCTGCGACCGTTTCGTCAGCAATCCGAAATCGCGCCGCGTCGAGTTCGACGTGCCGGTGCGCGCCGAGCCGGCGCCTTCCTATCGCTCGACCGTCGATGACTGGCACGAGGCCATCGCCCAGATCTATGAGAGCCTAGTCCGCGACGAACTTGCCGAGGACGGCTGCGGCGCCTTCCTGATCTGGGGCGACCCCTCGCTCTATGACAGCGCGCTGCGCATCCTCGCGCGCGTACGACTGAGGGGCAATGTCGCATTCGAACTGGAGGTCATTCCCGGCATCACCGCCGTCCAGGCGCTAGCCGCCGGCCACAAGATGGCGCTGAACCGCATCGGCGACCCCGTGCTGATCACCACCGGCCGCCGCCTCGCCGAACAAGGCATGCCGCACAATGCCGGCAGCGCCGTGGTCATGCTCGACGGCAAATGCGCCTTCAACACGCTGGCAGACAAGGATCTGATCATCCATTGGGGCGCCTATCTCGGCACACCCGATGAGATCATCGTTTCCGGTCGCCTGGGTGATGTCGGCGAGGAGATTGAGAGGACGAGAGAAGAAGCCCGGAAAAGAAAGGGCTGGATCATGGACACCTATCTGCTGCGTAAAGCAGCAGAGCCCGAGGAATAGCGCGCTCAAAGGTCGAGTTCCTTCGCGCCCCCCTCTGTCCTGCCGGACATCTCCCCCTCTAGTGGGGAGATTGGCCGTCACGGAGGATTTCGCCAATCGCCTAACAGATTAGCGCCCGTCTACGGGCGAGCTGATCTCCCCCCTTGCGGGGAGATGTCCGGCAGGACAGAGGGGGTTGTGACGGATCGCAAGCTTCAACCCTCACCCAGCATCAATCTCCGCCTGCAAGGCGTCCATATGCGTGGCCGCCGCTGCCGCCGCAGCGCGCTCGATAGCGCGAAAACGGCTGACAACTGCAAGGCCAACTGAGGTCAGCTGTGCGCCGCCGCCCTTTTTGCCGCCGGTCTGCGCCGCGACCAGTGGCTTGCCGAACACACGGTTCATATCTTCCACCAGATCCCAGGCGTGCTTGTAGGACATCTCCATGCCGCGTGCCGCAGCCGAGATCGAGCCGAAAGTGGCGATCTGCTCCAGCAATTCGATCTTGCCCGGACCTATGCGCCCGTCCGGATCGAGATTTATCCGCAGGCTCAGCGACGGCATCTCTTGTCCTCCACAGTCACACTAGCCCCTCTCGACCCATAGCGCTATTCCAAAACGATATAGCGGCTATCAGCCATCCGCTTCGGCCGGCAGCCCGGCGCCGGTGTTGGCACGGTCGAAACTGACCGTCTTGATCACCGCGAACACCTTGCCGCCGAGTTGAAGGTTCAGTACCTGCCTGGATTGTTCGGTGATGCGCGCAAGCACGGTTGCGCCATTGCAGTCGATGCCGATTTCGACCGTCGGCCCCTCGCCCGAGCCGATTGCGACGATGGCGCCCGGCAGGATGTTGAGCGCACTGAGACCTTTCGGCTGTTCGGTGGCGATCATCACGTCGCGGGCGCGGATTCGGATGCGCACAGGCGCGCCGACCGAGACCGCCAATTGCGGCACCCGGATTTCCCCCGCCGCCGAGCCGAGCACGGTCATCCCGAAGATCTCGTCATGGCGCAGCACCTTGGTGTCGAGAACCGCGCCGCCCTCGCCGCGTTCCTCCGCCGGCAGCAATTCGAGCCGTTGCATGATCGCGCCGGTCGGGCCTGAGGCAGCGACCTTGCCTTGCGCCATCACCACCACGTCGCTGGCCAGCCGCGCCACCTCGGCGACGGAGTGGCTGACATATACGATGGGCAGCTTGGTCTCGTCGCGCAGCCGCTCGATATAGGGCAGGATCTCGGCTTTGCGCGCATCGTCGAGCGAGGCCAGCGGCTCGTCCATCAACAGCAGTTTCGGGCTGGCAAGCAGCGCCCGGCCGATCGCCACGCGCTGCTTCTCGCCGCCCGAGAGCTTTGCCGGTCGCCGGTCGAGCAGAGGACCGATGCCGAGCAGTTCGACGACCGCGTCGACATCCGCATAGCGCTCCGCCGGTGGCGTGAACCAGCGGCCATAGCGCAGATTGCCGGCCACGCTCATATGCGGAAACAGCCGCGCGTCCTGGAACACCATGCCGATCCGGCGCTTGTGCTTCGGCACGAAAATGCCGGCATCGGTGTCGACCAGCACACAGCCGTCGACCGCGATACGGCCCTTGGTCGGCCGGATCAGGCCGGCGATCACGTTGATCAGCGTCGTCTTGCCGGAGCCCGATGGCCCGAACAGCGCCGTCAGCCGCCCGGCGCTTTCGAAACGCGCGTCGACGGCGAAACCGCCGAGCCGATGGCTGATGTCCACCAGCACGCTCATTCGATGTCCATCCGCCGGCCGACGCGCCGCGCCAGCACTTCCGAGGCGACCAATGCGGCCATCGAGATGACGATGGAGATCAGCGTCAGCCTGAGCGCCCCGTCATCGCCGCCAGGCACCTGCGTGAAGGTGTAGATCGCCGAAGGCAGCGTCTGCGTCTCGTTGGGAATGTTGGAGACGAAGGTGATGGTGGCGCCGAACTCGCCCATCGCCTTGGCGAAGGACAGGATCGAGCCGGCGATCAGCCCGGGCAGGATCAGCGGCAGCGTGATGGTGGCGAAGACCCAAATCGGGTTGGCGCCGAGCGTTCCCGCCGCTGCCTCCATTTTGCGGTCGACCGCCTCGATCGACAGCCGGATCGCCCGCACCATCAGGGGAAAGCCCATGATACCGCAGGCCAGTGCGGCGCCGGTCCAGCGAAACGAGAAGACGATGCCGAAATGCTCGGCCAGGAACGCTCCCGCCGGCCCGCGCCGGCCGAAGGTAAGCAGCAAGAGATAACCTGTCACCACCGGCGGCAGGATCAACGGCAGGTGAACCACACCGTTGAGCAGCGTCTTGCCCCAGAATTTTCCGCGGGCCAGCAAAAGCGCCATCAAGATGCCCGGCGGCAGGCTGAACAGCATCGCCACCGTCGCCACCTTGATCGACAGCCGGACCGCATTCCATTCGTCGGGAGTGAGGTCCAGCAGCCAGTTCATGCGTCAGCCGCTACCTTAATTGCTCGGCGTGAGCACGGTGAAACCCTGATCCCTAAACAGCTCCACCGCCTTGGCGGACTGCAGGCACTTCAGGAAAGCCGGGGTATCCTTGTCCTTCGAATCGGTGGTCTGGGCAACCGGATAGATGATCGGCGGGTGCGAATCCTCCGGGAAGGTGCCGACCACCTTGACTCCCTTGTCGGCATGCGCGTCGGTGGCATAGACGATGCCGAGCGCGGCCTCGCCCGTTGAAACCAGCTTCAGCGCGGCGCGCACATTCTCGGCCTGCGCCACCTTGCCTTCGACCGACGACCAGACGCCGAGCGATTCAAGTGCCGCCTTGCCATACTTGCCGGCCGGCACCGCCTTGACGTCGCCCATGGCGAGCTTGCCGTCGCCGATCAGCTTGGCGAGGTCGAAGCCTTTCTCGATCCTGGTTTCGACCTTGGAATCCTTCGGCGCCACCAGCACGATGTGGTTGCCGAGCAGTTTCACCTCGGTGTCCGGCTTGGTCAGTTTCTTGTCGGAGAGATATTTCATCCAGTCGAGGTCGGCCGAGATGAACACATCGGCGGGCGCCCCGCTTTCGATCTGCTTGGCCAGCGCCGAGCTCGCGGCGTAGGAGACGGTCGCCGCTTCACCGACATCGGCTTCGCAGGCCTTGGTGACGGCGTCGAGCCCGTCCTTGAGGCTGGCTGCGGCAAACACGATCACCTTGTCTCCCGCGTGAGCCGCCGGCATCACGGCCATCAGAGCTACGGCAAAGCCGCCAATCGCGATCGCCCTCAAACCAAAACCTTTGTGCCCCAACATGAAAACTCTCCCTGGGCTTGAAATCTGCTGGCTCGACTCCTGCCGACCGATATATCTGGATGAATATAACAAGGGAAGGCCGCCTCCTGCGAAAGCGTATGTTCGGCATGATTGTTGTGGTTTGGACGTGCACCGAAATCCCGGAAAGGAACTCCGATGAAGATCAGCGCCCGCAACATCCTCAAGGGAACGATCGTCGAGATCGCCAAAGCACCTCGCCTGTCCGCGGTGATGTCGGCGGCTCAGTCGTCACCGCTTCGATCACCAACGAGGCCGTTGCCGATCTCGAGCTCGAAAAAGGCAAGCAGGCCTATGCCGTGATCAAGGCATCGGGCGTCATGGTCGGCATTGATTGAAGGTGGGCGGATCAGACCGCGATCGGCGCCTTGATCGACGCGTCGGCAAAATAGTTTTCCAGCCGGAAATCCTCGAAGCGGAAGGCGAACAGGTCCTTCACTTCCGGATTGATCCACAGCGTCGGCAGCGCCTTGGGCGTGCGACGCAATTGCTCGCGCGCCTGCTCGAAATGGTTGGAATAGAGATGCGCATCGCCCAGCGTATGGACGAACTCGCCGGGCTTCAGCCCGGTCACCTGCGCCACCATCAAGGTCAGCAGCGCGTAGGAAGCGATGTTGAAGGGTACGCCGAGAAAAATGTCGGCCGAGCGCTGGTAGAGCTGGCAGGACAGCTTGCCCTCCGAGACGTAGAACTGGAACAGGCAGTGGCACGGTGGCAGCGCCATCGCCTCCACTTCGGCCGGGTTCCACGCCGAAACGATCAGCCGGCGTGAATTCGGATTTCTGCGTATCTCCTTCAGAACATTGGCAATCTGGTCGATCGACCCGCCATGGCCATCCGGCCAGGAGCGCCACTGCTTGCCATAGACCGGGCCGAGATCGCCATTCTCGTCGGCCCATTCGTCCCAGATCGAAACGCCATGATCTCTAAGGTATTTGATGTTGGTGTCGCCGGCCAGGAACCACAGGAGTTCATGGATGATCGACTTCAGATGCAGCTTCTTGGTGGTGGTGACGGGAAAGCCGCGCGACAGGTCGAAGCGCATCTGGTACCCGAACACCCCACGCGTGCCGGTGCCCGTGCGGTCGCCACGATCGGCGCCATTGTCCAGCACATGCTGCAAAAGGTCGAGATACTGGCGCATCGGCTTCGCCTCGATTCGGGGTTACCGCCATCATAACCGACTGGCCGCCGGCCGAACACAGCAAAAGGGACCAGAACGCGGCTTGCCCCATCTCTCAAGAGGTGGCGCTGCCCCTCACCTGCCTGCCGGCATCCTCTCCTCGTATAGGGACGGGGAGAGGGGCGCTGTCATCAGCGGTTTCGCCAATCACAAGCTTGTTCGAGAGAGAGAGCCAAGGCTGCGGTCAGCCATTTCTCCCCGTCACTATACGGGGAGAAATGCCCGGCAGGGCAATGAGGGGCGGTGCTGACCTCCGGTGAGGAGCAAAATCAAACGCGCGCTCTGCCTATCGGCAATAATCTCTACAAAGAGCCGAGCTTGCCCAGATCCTTGGCGACCAGATAGTAGAAAGTCACGCGGCTCTTGGAGCTGTCGGCGGCCAACGCCTTGCAGGTCTTCTCGATCGCTGAGTCGGCTTTCGCCCCGTCGGTCACGCCGAGTTTCTTGGCAACCCAGTTGGTCTTGACGCGCTCCAATTCCTTGGGGTCGGTGCAGGATACCAGCGAGGAATCGCGGTTGCGCAGCGCGATGCCCAGATGTTTCATAATCTTGGCAACCACATCGGCATTTGCGGCGGCGTCGTATTTCTTCACGTCTGCGAGATAATCGGCCATCAAATTTCCCCATGTCGGCGCCACGGGATCCGATCGATGAGGGCTGTGGCGCGCTGCCGCAACTTGTGCGCTCGGTCGATACTCCTCACCATCGCAAAGCTTCGGTTGAGACCGCGCGCGAGTCAACCCTCGGCGCCGCAGTTTGGTGCGGCCAAGAAGTGTCATTGCGGCCTTTCATTTTGTGCGCCCGCCCCCTATATTCGTTTTGTCGGCTTGACCGACTATGGCGATAAATGGGCGATGTAATAAGCCGTTCGGACCCGGGGGCGGTACCCGGCGCCTCCACCAAGAACCGCTCTGTGATCAGAGCGGCTGTTGCTGGGGGCGAAATAGGATCGACGAAGGTGTAAAGATCGTACTTTTGCCCGGCATGGTACCACCGTCATCGGGCTAAACCTGTAGTTGCAAATGACAACTATGCGGAAGCACGTCTCGCCGCGTAAGCGGTGCGATAGCTTCAAATCAAGCCCTAGAGGTTCGCACTTCTAGGCGGGGTTCGGAGGTACCTGGCAACAGAAACCTCCACTTCTCCCCTCCTCGATATCGTACGCTCAATGCCGGCTGCCGCTGGCCGGATTTCGCATGACGATGGGCCGCGAAGCCTACACCAAATTGAGCCATGAGCTGGTGCAATTTGCCGCTGGCGTCGGTCGAAGGCCGTGGTTCTGGCCGGGGCCGGATTACCCCAGACGTGAAAAAGGCCGGGATGACCCGGCCTTTCCGGTCGATTGCGGTCAGCTTACTCGGCCGGCGCTTCAACGGCTTCGCGCGAGCGGCCGAGCGTCAGTTTGGCCAGCGTGAACGAGATTACGGCGCAGAGCGTGATGCCGGCCACCATGGGCAGCGGCGTGCCGTCGAAGAAGATGCCGGCGACGCCCATCGCCAGCGCACCGATGGCGAAGTGCAGCGTGCCCATCAGCGCCGAGGCCGTGCCGGCGATCTCGCCATGCTCTTCCATGGCCAGCACCGACGTCGTCGGGATGACCAGGCCGAGGAAGCCGTAGCCGACGAACAGCAGTGCCGCCATCACATCGAGCCGGTCCACGCCGGTCGCCATGACTGCGAACAGCACCACCATCGTCGTGGCATAGCCGGTCACCGCCACCCAGACGACGCGCTTCAGCCCGAAGCGCTCCGACAGCAGTCCCGTCAGCTGCGACATGCCGATGAAGGCGACCGCATTGATCGAGAAGAACACGCTGTAGACGGAAGGCGACAGCCCGTAATGGTCGATCAGGATGAAGGACGAACTCGAGAGGTAGACGAAGAAGCTGGCGATGCCGAAGCCGGCGATCGCCACCAGGCCGAGGAAATTGCGATCACCCATGAGGAAGCGATAGCCGGCGAGTGCGGTTCCGAAGGAGGAACCGACGCGTTCTTCCGCCGGCCGCGTCTCCTTCAGCGAGGTCGCCAGCAGAATGGTGGCCAGCAGGGCCGCGCCCGTCACCGTCCAGAACACGGCGCGCCAGCCAAAATTCTCGATGATCTGGCTGCCGGTCAGCGGCGCCAGGATCGGCGACACCGAAAACACCAGCATCAGCAGCGACATCAGCTTGGCGGCTTCGGTGCCGGTGTGCAGGTCGCGCACGATGGCGCGCGGCACCGCCATGCCGGCGCTGGCGCCCAGTCCCTGCAGGAAGCGGAAGGCGATCAGCCATTCGATGGTCGGGCTCATGGCCGAACCGATACCGCCGACCATGAACAGCGCAAGGCCGCCGTAAAGCGGCAGCTTGCGGCCGACCATGTCGGAGATCGGTCCGACGACGATCTGGCCGAAGCCCATCGACAGGAAGAAGATTAAAAGGCTCATCTGAACGGCGGCGGTGCCGGCATGCAGATCCTCGCCGATCGAAGGCAACGCCGGCAGATACATGTCGATAGCGAAGGGGCCGATAGCGGACAACAGGCCGAGCACGACCGCGATGCGGAGGAATTTGGGACTCATGATAAAGGCTTCTTTCAAGTCTGGTTGGCGCCGCCAACGCGACGACTAACCCTAGGACGTTCCATCCCGTTGAAATCCGACGGCTCAGAGAGAGATTATTCGTCTCTACGGAGCGAATTCATTCCCATTTATTGTGTCCACAAATTTAGACAGCCTTGTCTAATTCGTCAATCACCTCTATATAGATTTCCATGAAGCTTGCCGTTTCTCCTGACATTTTCCCGCCACGCGGCCACGAGGCCAAGCGTATGTCGATTATCGATGCGGCGGCTTCGGTCTTTTGCCGGGAAGGCTTTGCCGGCGCCAATATCGACCTGATCGCGGTGGAGGCGGGCGTTTCGCGCCAGACCATCTACAATCACCACCGCGACAAGGAAAGGCTCTTCATGGCTGTGGTGCGGGATCTGACGGAGCGCTGCAACGCCGGCATCTTCGCCACCTTCGCCTCTTTCCCAGACCAGCCGAAGGATCTGGAAGCCGACCTGATCGGCTTTGCCGTGCGCCTGAATCATAACTGCATCTGCAACCGCGACGGACGCTTCCTGCGCAAGCTGATCCAGACCGAAGGCGAGCGCTATCCCGAGCTCTTCGCAGAATGGCGCGACCAGGGGCCGGGCCGGACCTGGCCCGCACTTGCCGCCCGTTTTGCCCGCCTCGCCCATGCCGGCCATCTCGCGGTCGACGATCCCGATGTCGCCGCGCGCCAGTTCCTGGCCTTGGCAAATGCCGAACTGCAGACCACCTTCATGCTCGGCGGCATGCCGTCGGAAGATGAAGTGCTGCAATCCGCGACCCACGGCGTGCGCACATTCCTGCGCGCCTTCGGCAAGCGCAGATCAGCGGCAGCGGTGGAAAAACAGCTGGCCAGCGCCTGAACGTCAAAGCCGGCGATCAAATCGTCCGTTACGGGCTTCGCTTCGGCGCATCAGCGATCTATATCCGGTTTACGCCGCGCTCAAGCTTGATTACAGCTATGCGGACGATTCAACGGAACCCGACCAGCACATGGCCGACGACCACATCCGCTACGACATTCTGGCCCAGGAGGCGTTGCGCGGCGTCATGCGCAAGGTCCTGGCCGAAGTCGCGCGCACCGGCCTTCCCGGCAATCATCATTTCTTCATCACATTCCTGACCGGCGCGCCGGGCGTGCGGGTGTCCTCCAGGCTGCGCGAGCGCTATCCCGAACAGATGACCATCGTCATCCAGTTCCAGTATTGGGACCTCAAGGTGACCGATACCGGCTTCGAGGTCGGGCTGTCCTTCTCCGACGTGCCGGAGAAGCTGGAAATCCCGTTCTCGGCCGTACGCGGCTTCTACGACCCATCGGTCAATTTCGAACTCGAATTCGACGTCAAGACCGACGTCCCGGCGGAAGACGATGCAGCCGCCCAGCCGGCTGCCGAGCCCTTGGCTATCGTCTCCGAGAAAAAGCCGAAGGCCGAGAAGAAGGCAGCTACCACTGAGGCGGAGAAAAAGCCCGCCGTGGCCGATGCCGGCAAGGGCGCCGACGTCGTGTCGCTCGACGCCTTCCGCAAGAAGTAGCGGGACGGACGGCGCGACATGGGCGAGATCGTCAACCTTCGCCAGGTCCGCAAGCAGAAGGCGCGCACCGAAAAGGAAAAGCTCGCCGGCGAGAACCGCGCTCTGCACGGCCGTTCCAAAGCCGAAAGAACTCGTGACCGTCTGACATCGGACAAGGCCGAAAAATTCGTCGCCGGCCACCGCCGCGAACGCCCGGAAGACCAGGGCGATTGATGGACCGCCTGCGGTGAGCCCGGTCGAAAAACGCTCCGTGACCATCCGCGGCCATCGCACCAGCTATTCCCTCGAAAAACCCTTTTATGACGATCTCGTCGCCATCGCCGCCGCGCGCAAGCTGACCCTTGCTGCCCTGGTCGCGGAGATCGACGAGACAAGACCGCGCGATGCCAATCTGTCCTCGGCGCTCAGGCTCCACGTGCTGGACTGGGCCAAGCGCGACGCCGTCTGAATGGTTCTTAATTGCCCAGCGACTTCAGCAAATTGTCGACCGAGAACGGATTTGTCCTGGGCTTCGGCGGCGCCGGGGCCGAACCGTCACTGACGCCGGGAAGTGAGCGGTCGACCTTCGGCGCCTGCTCCTGAGCCTTGCGCTCGGCCTCCAGCCTGGCTTTTTCCTGCGAAGCGATCCGAGCCTGTTCGGCCTTCTTCCGTTCGTCCTCGGCCTTGGCGGCGTCTTCGGCAGCCTGCTCTTCGGCCTGCGCTTTCGCGTCCGCATCCGCCTTGGCCTTGGCGTCAGCCTCTGCCTGCGCTTTCGCATCGGCATCGGCCTTTGCTTTGGCATCCGCCTTGGCCTTGGCATCCGCTTCGGCCTGTGCCTTCGCATCTGCCTGCACTTTCGCCTTGGCGTCGGCCTCGGCTTTGAGCCGTGCCGCTTCCTCCTGCTTGCGCAATTCCTCGGCGGCGTTGTCGCGCTCGGTCTGCAGGGCGGCGTAATAGCGCACCTCGCGCCGCAGCCGCTGCTTCTCGAGCAGTGCGGCCTGCATCGCCTCGACCCGCTGCTGCTCCTTTTCCAGCGCGCGCTGGGTCAAAAATTGCGCCAGCGGCTCGCTGTCGAACTGCTTTTTCAGCGCCCCGAACGGCCCATCGACGCTGAAATTGACCGTCGGATCGGAGCCGACCAGCGCCTCGTCGCCAGGCTTGTAGGTGACCGCGCCCTTGGTGGCGACGGTGCCGGTGTTGAGGTCGGCCGTGATGTCGGCAGACAGCGTCGCCGCCTGGTTTTCGAATTTGATCGGTGGTGCCCGCAACGTGCCGCCGGCGACCGTGAAGGCGATGTCGGCATCGCCGGCAGCAAAGCTGCCGTCGCCAGCGATCTCAGGTGCAAAGCCCGCGGTCTTTGCTGTGTCGATGTCGCGCCCGATCGCATCGGCCTTGGCAATCAACGCGCCGAAGGCATCGGGATTGACGCCGGCAATGGTGAGGCCTTTCAGCGCCGCCGTGCCCGAGCCGGAGAGTGCGGCAATCATCGCGTCGACCGATTTGCCGCTGGTCGACAGCCCTGTCGAGAAATCGCCGTTGCCACTCAATCCGGCAGCCGGCAGCACAGTCGCCAGGTCGGCGCCGGCAAGCCTCATCTGGCCGGAGAACAGCCCCGTGCCGTCTGTGTTCTTCAACTCGAACAATCCGGTGAGCGCGCCGCCGAGCAGTTTTGCCTTCAGGTCCGAAACGCGGATGCCTTCCTGGTCCAGTTTCAATGACAGCGACGCATCATAGGCTGTCGCCAGCGGTCCGGCGGCAAGCGTCGCCGTCGTCAGATCGAGATCGGCGCTGAACGGCAGGCTGGATTTCTGGCTGAATGGCGCCGTCGGCCAGTTCGCGTTGCTGCTGAGGAACGACTGGTCACCGAACAGCGCAACCGCAATCGGGTCGAGGTCCAGTTCGTCGAGCGCCAGCGCACCGGCAAAATGCGGCAGCCCCTGCTTCGCATCGATGTTGACGTCGCCCGAAATCTCCGACTCGTTGATGGATCCGCTGAGACCGCTCAACACCAGCAGGCCACTGCCGAAATCGGCATCCGCGCTGAGCGAGGTCGAGGTGCCCGTTCCCATGCCCGGCAGGCCGGCGCCGGTCGTCATCAGCCAAGGCTCGATGTCGGAGGCGTCGAGGCCGATCTTGCCCTTGGCGGTGGTGCCTTGCGGTGTCTGAGCAACGGTGCCGTCGAACGTTGCCTTGAAGTCGTCGGCGGCGAAATTGAAGCTCGTCGCCAGGCCGCCGCCGAGCGTGCCTTTCGCCGAAATATCGGTGCTTGCCTGGCCGAGCATGCCGAGCGGCAGCGCCGGCAGGCCGTAGAGCGCCAGCAGCGCCGTGGCGTCGGGATTTTTGGCGTTGAAGGTCAGCGTCACCGGCGCGTCAAGCAACTGGCCTACGGCCCCCTTGCCCGACAGCGACGCCGAAAAGGCCGAACCGCCGGCCTTGCCTTGTCCGCTCACCGCCAGCCCGGTGGTGCCGTCGCCATTGTCGGCGGCGCTCGCCACCAGATCGACGCGCGCGTCCTGGAACAGTTCAGGATAGGCGGCCGTGCGGCCAGCCAGTCCCTTCAGCATCAGATTGTCGGGATAGTGTTGCGCGGCAATGTCGATCAGCGGCTTCAGATCGACGGCGACCACCGAGGCATCGAGCTTGCCGGTCGGGCTTGCGGGAAAATCCTTGATCCGGCCGGTGGCGCTGATCGAGGCGCCGGCAAGGCCGCCAATCGACAGCCGGTCGATTTCGAGCAGCCCGTCGCGGAGCCGGAGCGCGGTATCGACCGTGTCGGCGGTGAGCCCGCCAGCATTGACCGGCCCTGCCTTGATCTGAAAATCGAGGTCACGGTCGGAAAAGCGGTTGGCGCCCTTGTCGCTGACGAAGATCGAGGCGAAGGCCGTCAGCCCGTCGACATCGAGTTCGCCGCCCTCGAGCCGCATCAGCACCGAGGACTTGGCGTCGTCGGGCTGGCTGGAATCGATGCGGCCGGTGAACTTCGACTTGCCGAGGATCAGTTCGAGGTCGCTGAACGCCTGCCGCTTCTCCGACAGGTCCACCTTGGCCTTGAAGCCGGCGGCCGGCAGCCGGCGGATCGCCTCGTCGACATCTTTGGACAACCAGGCAGCAAAGCCGGAAGGCTGCGCCACCGCCAGCAGCATGGAGCCGCTGAAACCGAAATGATCCGTTACGCTGAGCATGCCGCTGGCTTCCAGCGTCGTGCGCCCGGGCAAGGTCGCGGCCAGCGATTTCACCGACCAGCCGCCCTCGACCGGCTCGGCCGAGAGATGCACGTCGCGCACCGTGGTGTCGCCAGCCACCACCGCCGGCAGCTTGACCTCGACAGTGCCGGGGATGCTCGGCTTCGGCAGTTCGAGCAGCGCCTGCTCGATCCCGGCAATGCGCTGGTCCAGCGTCAGGCCGGCGCCCTTTTCAGCACCCACCGCCTCGTCCAGTTGCACCTGCGCGCCATTGGCCTCGATTGCGAAGTTCGGCTTCAGGCCGAGATCGACCGAAGCCTTGCCGTCGGCTGTGTAGGGATTGTCGAGCGGCCCGGTCTCGAAGCGGAATTCGTCGACGCCGAGCTTCTGGTGATCAAGCGAGAACTTGCCGTTCAGCCGGAAGCCCGGATCGGGCTTGCCGGCGCTGACCTTGCCCGTATTGATCTCGACAACCTCACCATCGCTGCCGCGCAGCGTAGCCGAATTCTTGTCGTTGCCGGAAATCTTGAACTGGCCGGAATAGACGGCAGCCCCATTGACGATGCCGGCATTGCCGTCGGTTTCGATGACCAGTGGATAGGCATCGGGATCGACCTTGAGCCTCAGCCGCATCTGGCCGCTGCCTTCGGCCTTGCCGGTCGAAGCCGCAACAGTCGAACGCAGTCCGTCGAGCAGCAACGTTCCGTCCATGCGCCACGGCCCGGCCAGCGACTTGGCAGAGATGGTCGAATTGATATCGGAAATCAGATGGCTGCGCCCGCCTGCGGCATGGCGGAGCGCAATTTCTCCCTCCGTCACCGTCAGCTTCTCGATCGAGATCTGGTTGAGATCGAAGGGCGAGGACGGCCGTATCGCCCAGTCGACCGTGCCGTTATCGGCGATGTCGATCGTCGCCTTCGGATGCACCAGCCGCATGTCGAAAATCAGCACTTCGCCGCGCAGGAACGGCGCCAGTTCCGCGTCCATCGAAAAGGTCTCGACGGTCATTGCCGGCTGGCCGCCGGGGCCGCCGGCGACCGTGACGTTTGAGAAGGTCACCGAGGGGAACGGCAACAGCCGCGCCGTGGCGTCGCCTTGCACCGTCACCTTGCGGCCGAGAATGGCGCTCGCCTCGCGCTCGAATTGGGCGCGGTACCCGGTCCAGTCGACAAAATACGGCACCACCAGCGCCGCAACCAGCACCAGCACAAACAAGCCACCGAAGATCACGAACAGGCGTGCGAGCATCAGCTCCGAACGGGTTGATTGAAAGTCAGCCGCACTCTACCCGCATCAGCGTGTCGATAAAGAGGCAATTCATCCAGAGTTGCTTGATCTCTGTATCTGGACGAGCAGAGATTTCGGACGCCTGTGACTGCGTGCCGGCCGACATGCAACAGACTAATCCGCCACCGCCCGTCGGCGATATTCGTTCAGCAGCACCACCATCTCCTCGGGCGACAATGTCCAGCCCTGCGGTAATGCGGCTTCGGCGCCGAGGCTTTTGGTCACGCTGCCCATGACGGAGCTTTTCTTGACCCCCGGTGCGAAATTGTACCCGATCATATTGCCGATTCTGCGCCGGCGATGGACGACGAAGAAGCTTTCGATATCCTTCCAGGGGACCAGCTTGGGCGATCGAACAAGGCCTCCGCCGAGACTGAAACCTTGTCCGTTCAGCACCAGAATCTGCGGCCGCACAAGCTGCCAGGCAAACACCAACGCGACCAGCCCGAAAAAGGCCACGCACCACCAAAGGCCGGCGGTGTCGCCGTCCTCGGAGACATAAATCAGGAAAGCGCAGGCCAGGACAAAGAAGAGGCTGGCCGACAGCAATAACAGTGTCTTGCCAAGCGATGCCCTTATAATCAGGGTATCCATTGCCGCTCCTCACATTTCGGCTATGCAGGTAATATCTTGCCTGGGTTCATGATGTCTTGCGGGTCGAGCGCTTTTTTTATGGAGCGCATGATGTCGACACCATGGCCGAGCTCATGGCGCAGGAAGCCGATCTTGCCCTGGCCGATGCCGTGTTCGCCGGTGCAGGTGCCGTCCATGGCGATCGCCCGCATGTTCAGCCGCGAGACGAATTTCTCCGCCAGCGCGATCTCTTTGGGGTCGTTGACATCCATCAGCACCAGCACATGGAAATTGCCGTCGCCGGCATGGCCGACGATCGGCGCAACCAGGCCCATCTCGGCAATGTCGGCCTCGGTTTCGGCAACGCATTCGGCCAGCCGCGAGATCGGCACGCAGACATCGGTCGACAGGCCCTTGGTGCCCGGCCGCAGCGTCAGCGACGCCCAATAAGCATCGTGCCTGGCCTTCCAGAGTTTCGTGCGCTCCTCGGCGACGCTCGTCCACAGGAATGGCCCGCCGCCATTGTCTTCAGCAATGGCACCGAAGGTTTCGGCCTGTTCGGCGACACCGGCATCGCTGCCGTGGAACTCGACGAACAGGCACGGGCTCTCGGGGTAATCGAGCTTCGAGTAATTCTTCATCGCCCGCATCTGCAGTCCATTCACCAGTTCGATGCGCGCCACCGGAATGCCCATCTGGATGGTCGCGATGACCGCGTTGCAGGCCGCCTCGAGGTTTGGAAACGGGCAGACGCCGCCGGAGATCGCCTGCGGAATGCCTTGCAGCTTCAAGGTCAGCGAGGTGATGATGCCGAGCGTGCCTTCCGAGCCGACCAGAAGCCGCGTCAGATCGTAGCCGGCCGAACTCTTTTTCGCCCGCTTGCCGGTCGTCACCGTCTCGCCATCAGCCATGACGGCCGTCAGCGACAGCACGTTCTCGCGCATCGTGCCGTAGCGCACCGCATTGGTGCCGGATGCCCGCGTCGCCGCCATGCCGCCGAGCGAAGCATTGGCGCCGGGATCGATGGGGAAGAACAGGCCGGTATCGCGCAGGTGCCGATTCAAATCCTCGCGCGTTACGCCAGGCTCGACCGTGCAGTCGAGATCCTCGGGGTTGACCGACAGGATGCGGTTCATGCGCGAGGTGTCGACCGAGATGCCGCCACCCGGCGCATTGGTATGGCCTTCGAGCGACGAGCCGACGCCGAAGGCGATGACCGGCACGCGGTGCGCGGCGCAGGCACGTACGATCTCCTGCACCTCTTCTGTCGTCTCCGGGAACGCGACACCGTCAGGCGCCTGCGCCGGAATATAGGTGGTGGTATGCGCATGCTGCGAGCGGATCGCCGCGCCTGTCTGGAAGCGTTCGCCGAGCTGCTGTTTGAGGATGCCGAGCACCGCCGCAATGCCTTCCTCGTTGCGTTCGACCGGATTGAGGTCGCTCAGAGCCATGAATTCCTCCGCGAATGGACCAGCGTCCATGCTTGTTATGCGATTATGGATGCACATGACGCAATTCCAGGGAAAGTGTGAAGCGGTTTTCCGTCCGGGATTGCGTCAACAAAAAACTAGAGCGGTTCGCCGTTTCCGCGAGACGGTGAACCGCTCTAGTCTCACGGGCCGCAGCCTGTCCAGCACTGAACTCGGTCCAGCACCAGAACAAGGAAGTTTCCATGCCCATCCCTGCCCCCTTCGTTTCCAAACCGATGGACATCGAGAAGGATTGGATCGACTACAACGGCCATCTCAACATGGCCTATTACAACGTGTTGTTCGACCGCTGCTCGGATGAGGCGTTCGAGGCGATGGGCATGGGGCTGGACTATGTCAAAGAGCGGCGCCTGACCATCTACACGGCCGAAGTCCATGTTTGCTATGTCCAGGAACTGCACCTCGAACACAAGGTCGTCGTATCCTTCCAGCTGATCGATCACGACGACAAGCGGCTGCGGGCCTACCAGGAAATCCGCCATGTCGATGGCTGGCTCGCCGCCACTTCCGAAACCCTGTCGCTGCATGTCGACATGTCCGGGCCGAAAGTCGCGCCCTTCCCCGCCGACGTGCAGGCCAAGGTGGAAGCGATGCGCGCCGCCCACTCTGCACTGCCGATGCCCGAACGCGCCGGCCGTTCGATCGGTATTCGCCGCAGGACCGCTTGAAGCGCTGCTGCGCCCGCGTTAACCTTACCAAGGTTTTAACGTGAACAAGCCATTTGAGCCATTGAACGACTCAGCGGACCGTTTGAGAACGGTGCCATGCGAGTTGCGATGCGGGCGGCGGGCAACAGGCGGTTCGAGGAACGTGGATGAAAACCGACATCAAGGTCGAGGTGGACAGGCTGGCTGCCGATGCGCGCATCACCGACTATGATTTCTGGCGCTCGTTGAAGAACGTCAACAACGAGATCTTCCATATCGCCAACAACAACGAGCCTATCCCCTTCGACATGATCCGCTGGCGCGCCATCCTGAAGCAGGCGCGCATGAAGCGTGGCCACGCCTGATGTTTCCGCTGTTCTGAGAAAGCCGCCACCGGCGAGCGCCGCCACGGACCATTGCGACCTGATCATTTCCAAAGGTCGGCGCCAGCCCTGCTTTCAGCGAATCGGCTACATCCGACAACCTTCAAAAACCGTTCATTTCGACAGTTTGCGCAACCGGCGATTCGGTTTCGCAAACGGCTGCCTGCGACAAGAAGATCAAGATTGAACCAATTCCACGTCTAAGCCGTTGTGACCCCTGAAAAACGGCTTGGAGTGAAAGCATGGACTGGAAAAGGACCAGGGAACCGGCCGACGCATGGCACATGACGGACAATCTGCATGCCGAGCACGGCAAGGGCGATCCGTTCGCGGCTGCCATCCGCGCCACCCGCATGTCGATGGTCATCACCGATCCCCGTCAGGCGGACAATCCGATCGTCTTTGCCAATGACGCGTTCCTGCGCCTGACCGGCTACGAGCGCGACGAGGTCATGGGCAAGAACTGCCGCTTCCTGCAGGGGCCAGAGACAGACAAGGCAGCTGTGGCTAGCGTGCGCGACGCGATAGCAGCGGGAACCGATATCGCCATCGATCTGTTGAACTACCGCAAGGACGGCTCGACGTTCTGGAATGCGCTCTACATCAGCCCGGTTTCCAACGACAAAGGCGAACTCCTGTTCTTCTTTGCCTCACAGCTCGATGTCTCCGATCGCAAGCGCTCCGAGGATCGCATCACCGCCGACAAGAACCGCTTCGAAAAGGCTGTCAAGGAACGCACGCGCGAGCTTGAGGCCGCCCTTGAGGCGCAGACCACGCTGCTGCACGAGGTCGACCATCGGGTGAAAAACAACCTGCAGATGATCTCCTCGCTGATCATCATGCAAAGCCGGGCAATCAAGGATGAAGCGACGAAGCGATCCCTGACCACCATGCTGGAGCGCATCGAGGCGCTGAGCACTGTGCATCGCCGTCTCTACCAGTCAAAGGATGTCAGCCGCTTCGATGTCTCGGATTTCGCCAGGGATCTGGTCACCGACCTGCTGACCGCATCGGGGCGCGCCGAGATCAAGCCGACGCTGGACCTCGAACCCATCGTCATTCCGGCCGAAAAAGCCACGCCTGTTGCCTTGATGGTCAATGAGCTTGTCACCAACGCGCTGAAGCATGCCTTCAAGGAAAAGCCGGACGGCACCACCGCGGGGCGCATCGGCATCAAGATGAGCCAACCCGACGGCCACTTCAACATCGAGGTTTCCGATGACGGCGTCGGCATGGCCGAGTCCAGTGGCGATGCTTCCTTCGGCATGCGGCTGATCAAGTCGCTTGCCCGTCAGTTGCATGCCGACATCGAATGGCGCGACGCCGGCCCGGGCACCAAGGTGGTCATCTCGATGCCGAACGAACCGCAGCAGAAAGGGAAGCTGTCATGAACGAACCGCTCAAGGTCCTGATCGTCGAGGACGAGGCGTTGCTGGCGATGGAACTGGAAAGCCTCGTCGAGGAAGCCGGCCACAGCGTTGTGGGTTGGGCGACATCGTTGGCCGAAGCAAGAGGTATGATTGATACCGCCGATGCCGATATTGCCTTTGTCGATATCCACCTCGCCGACGGACCAACCGGGGTCGAGGTTGCCGAGCATATCCGCGAGGGTAACCGTTCCATGGTGGTGTTCATGACCGCCAATCCAAAACGCATCCCCGACCATTTCGCCGGCGCGATCGGCGTCATCGCCAAGCCCTACACGATGAACGGACTGGTGTCGGCGTTGCGCTATCTGCAGGAGGGCGTGCGGCGCCCGCCCCCGGTCTCGGTGCTGCCGGCCGGTTTTACGCTGTCGCCGGCCTATGAAAGCGTATGGGCGTCGTCGGCGGCCTGAAGCCTACGCCAGCTTCTCCTTGAGGAAAGCGATCGTCCGTCCCCAGGCGAGATCGGCTGCCTTCTTGTCGTAGCGCGCGGCCGAGGTGTCGTTGTTGAAGGCATGGTTGACGCCGTCATAGACATAGAGCGTGTATTCGACATGGGCGGCGTCGAGCGCTTTATTGTAGGCATCGATGCCGGCGTCGATGCGCTCGTCGAGCCCGGCATAGTGCAGCAACAGCGCCGCCTTGATCTTCGCCGCATCCTCGGCCTTCGGCTGCATGCCGTAATAGGCGACGCCGACGGCGAGATCGGGCGCGTTGACCGCCAGATTGTTGACCGTGCCGCCGCCCCAGCAGAAGCCGACAGCACCGACCTTGCCGTTGCCGTCCTTCTCGCCCTTGAGATAGGCGATGGTCGCCAGGCCATCGGCGGTGACCTGGCTGGCGTCGAGCTTGGTGAACATGTCGCGCGCCTTGTCTTCGTCAGCGGGCGTGCCGCCGAGCGGCGACAGGAAATCCGGCGCCAGCGCCACGAACCCTTCCAGCGCAACGCGCCGCGCAACATCCTTGATATGCGGGTTGAGCCCCCTGTTCTCATGCACCACGATGACGGTGCCGAGCTTGCCGGACTGGTCCGCCGGCCTGACCAGATAGCCCTTCATCTCACCGCTGCTGCCGGAATAGGTGACATCTTCAGCCTTCACGCGCGGATCGTTGTCGGCGACGATTGCCGCCTGCGCCGAATTCGCCGCAAGCAGCGGCGCGATCGCGGCCGCCGCCGCGCCCGATCCGGCAAGCCTGGTCAGCTGCTCCATGAAGCGGCGGCGGTCGAGCGTCAGATGCGTGTATTCGTCATAGGCATCGATCATCGCCTGGGTGATGGCAGGTTTGGCAGGTTTGACGGCTTCGGCGGTGGGTTTCGTCATGGCGTGCTCCTCGTTAGGAGATGATCTCACGGTCACTCCGGGAAGACCTCGCGGTCACTCCGGGATGACTCGCGGATCAAGATAGGGTGCAAGCTCGCACGGTCCAGTCTCGGATGGGTGACGCTTGCGCCATCGAACGATGCGGCCGCCCCGCCGAACGCGCGCATCACATTTTGGTCATTTCAGAGAATGTCGATGGTGCCGTCACAATATGGAAGGAAGCTGATGATGGTCTCGCCCGTAGCGGCGGCCCGACGGGAAGGAAACAACGCCATGACCTTGTCCACTCCGATCCTTGCAAGCGCGCTCGTGCTTGCTGTTGCTGCCTTGCTGGCAATGCGCTCCGCTGCTGCCGCAGCCGCCGCTCGGATGGTGAACGTCCGCATCCACCGGCGTCGGCCGTCACCGCGCTGATCCAGCAGGCCGAAGCCTCCCAATGAAGTACTGGGCTCCGTGCCCAGCCCCAAAGGCCATCTCTTACGCAAGCTGACCAAGGCTGGTGCTGCCCCTCATCGCCCTGCCGGGCACTTCTCCCCGTATAGATGCCGGCAGGCAGATGAGGGGCGGCGCGACATTGCCAGAATATCTGCCGGGCCGATCACTTACCTAAGTCACATCGCTGCTACTTCGGCAGCGTATAGGCCATCACATAGTCGCCGGGCTTGGTGCCGACCGAGCCGTGGCCGCCGGCGACGATGACCACGAACTGGCGGCCGTCGGCGACGGTGTAGGTCATCGGCGTCGACTGCCCACCGGCCGGCAGCCTGGCCTGCCAGAGCTGCTTGCCCGATGTCAGGTCATAGGCGCGCAGATAGTCGTCGACCGCCGCGCCCAGGAAGACGACACCGCCGGCGGTGATCATCGGCCCGCCAATGCCGGGAACACCGACCTTCAGCGGTAAGGGCAATGGCGTCATGTCATAGACGGTGCCGTTGCGGTGCTTGTAGGCGATTTTGCCGGTTCTGAGGTCGGCCCCGGCCACATAGCCCCATGGCGGCGCCTGGCAGGGCACGCCGAGCGGCGACAGGAACGGCCCCATCACCACCGCATAGGGCGCGCCCTCATTGCGGTTCAGCCCCTGTTCGCTGCCGCGCCCCTCATCCGGGGGCGGCACCTGGTCGCGCGGAATGAGCTGCGATTTGAACGCCAGATAGGTCGGCATGCCGAACATCACCTGCCGCACCGGATCGACGGCGACGCCGCCCCAGTTGAAGGTGCCGAAATTACCGGGATAGACCAGCGAGCCCTGCACCGATGGCGGGGTATAGCGGCCCTCGTAGCGCAGGCCCTGGAATTCGATCCGGCAGGCCAGCTGGTCGAACATGGTGATGCCCCACATGTCGGCGCCGGTCAGCGGCCTCGGATTGAAGGAGAGATCCGAGACCGGCTGCGTCGGCGACGTGTGATCGCCCTCGACAGCGCCGCCCGGCGCCGGCACTTCCTTGATCGGGATGATCGGCTCGCCGCTGCGCCGGTCGAGCACGTAGAGGTCGCCCTGCTTGGTCGGTCCAACCAGGCCCGGAACGACGCCGACAGCGGTGGTGATGTCGACCAGGGTCGGCTGTGCCGGCACATCCATGTCCCAGAGGTCGTGATGCACGGTCTGCCGCACCCAGCGCACTTGTCCGGTGGCCAGATCGAGCGCGGTGATCGAGGAGGAAAACTTCTCGACATTGGCGCTGCGGCCCATCCCGAGCTGGTCCGGCGTCTGGTTGCCGAGCGGCACATAGAGCAGGCCGAGCTTCTCGTCGGCGCTCGCCGTCGACCACATGTTGGGCGAGTTGTGGGTGTAGGTCTGGCCTGCAGCCAGCGGCGTTGTCTGGTCCGGATTGCCGGAATCCCAGTTCCACACCAGGGCGCCGGTGTCGACGTCGAAGGCCCGGATGACGCCGGACGGCTCTTGCGTCGAATAATTGTCGTTGACCGCGCCGCCAATGATGATCTTGCCGCCCGCAATCAGCGGCGCCGAGGTCGAGTAATAATAGCCCGACTTCGGATACGGCATGTTGGTCAACAGATTGAGCGTGCCGGCCTCTGCGAAGGACGGGCAGACCTGGCCGTTGGCGGCGTCGAGCGCGATCAGCCGCGCATCCGAGGTCGGCAGATAGACGCGTGTCGCGCAAGGCTGGCCGGCGGCCATCTTGGCATCGGCATAATAGGACACGCCGCGGCAGGTCTGGTGCTGGCGGTCCTTGTCGAGCTTGATCTTGGGATCGAAACGCCATTTCTCCTTGCCGGTGGCGGCATCGATGGCAATGGCGAAATTGTGCGGCGTGCAGATATAGAGCGCATCGCCCACCTTCAGCGGCGTCACCTGGTAGGTGGTTTCGCCGACATCGTCCGGCCCTTTCACGTCGCCGGTCTGGTAGGTCCAGGCCGGCCGCAATTTGGCGACATTGTCGGGCGTGATCTGGTCGAGCGGCGAATAGCGCTGGCCAAATTGCGTACGGCCGTAGAAATGCCATTCGCCCGGAGGCACATTGCCGCCGAGATCGGCAGTCGGCGTCACCTTGTCGGCGCTGAGGTCGCCGGCGATGTCCTTGGGATCGGCCGTCATCGAATAACCGGCGACGGCGAGCGAAGCGAGCACGGCCAGAATGAGCGGCGCTCGCGCGTCGGGGCCGGTCAGGCCCCGCCTTGCCCAAGGTGTCAGCAGCCACAGCGCCAGAAGCACGATGATGCCGCCGCGCGGTCCGAGTTCCCACCAGTCGAAGCCGATTTCCCACACCGCCCAGGCCAGCGTGCCGAGCACGATCGCCGCGTAGAGCCAGAGCGCCGTCGATTTGCGCCGGAAGAGCAGCCATGCGGCGATCAGGAAGGCGAGACCGGTGATGACATAGTACCAGCTGCCGCCCAGCATCGCGAGCCAGACGCCGCCGCCGCCAAGTGCGAGGCCGATGAGGAACAGGATGAGGGAGGTGATGACGACAGCCAAGACGATACTCCTTCGACTGATGCGCTTTGCAGCGCCTCACGGGCAGCCGCCCCTGCCCTGTCGCCAGCTTTCTCCCCCAGGCCGCGTGTGTCAAGCTGGCCCTGCCAGCATAAGGCGAGAGCAAACGCTCGACTTCATTCCGCTCCCACGCTGCAGCACCTCCACGACATTGTCGGGCGTCGGGACGATGAAATTCGCACTGCGCCCCAGAATCTCACTTCCAAACCAGAACAAAACGTAGACACTTCTGGTCTTTCGCTCCCGAATCACTACATTCGGGGGAGATGTCCGGCTTTGCGGAAGACATGCCCTTTTTTGACGAACCCAATGCGAGGCCCGCGGCCCCGTCGGGCATAGCGGCGCGCGCCATGGCGGCCCGCAGCGGCCCCAACAGCGGGCCCGATTATCTCAACGGCCTCAACCCCGAGCAGCGGCTGGCGGTGGAAACCACCGAAGGCCCGGTCCTGGTGCTGGCCGGCGCCGGCACCGGCAAGACACGCGTGCTGACCACCCGCATCGCCCATATCCTGGCCACCGGCAGGGCTTTCCCCTCGCAGATCCTGGCGGTGACCTTCACCAACAAGGCCGCGCGCGAGATGAAGCAGCGCATCGGCCATCTCGTCGGCGAAGCCGTCGAGGGCATGCCGTGGCTCGGCACCTTCCACTCCATCGGCGTCAAGCTCTTGCGGCGGCACGCCGAGCTGGCCGGGCTCAAATCCGATTTCACCATCCTCGACACCGACGACGTCGTACGGCTGATCAAGCAGCTGATCCAGGCCGAAGGCCTCGACGACAAGCGCTGGCCGGCCAAGCAGTTCGCGCAGATGATCGACGGCTGGAAGAACAAGGGCCAAGGCCCCGCCGACATTGCCGAGGGCGATGCCCGCAGCTTCGCCAACGGCAAGGGCCGCGAGCTCTACAAGGCCTATCAGGAGCGGCTCAAGATCCTGAACGCTTGCGACTTCGGCGATCTGCTCTGCCACCCGATCCGCATCTTTCGCGCCAATCCGGACGTGCTGAAGGACTACCACAAGCGCTTCAAATACATCCTCGTCGACGAGTACCAGGACACCAACACCGCGCAATACATGTGGCTGCGGCTCCTGGCGCAAAGACCTACCTCCCCCTCGATGGGGGAGGTCGCGCC
>NZ_JAMYQZ010000057.1:0-41438 GCF_040321145.1 Mesorhizobium sp. M0514 | reverse complement strand
CGCTTGAAACTCTCGCTGTATTTGGACATGCAAAACCCCCGAAGGTTGTGTCCAACTTTCGGGGGTCAGTTCACGAAGCGGGCTTTTTTGATGAACTGTCGCAAACCTTACTCGTCGTCCGCATCTTCCTTCTTGGACTTGAGCGCCGAGAGCTTGGCGAACACGGCGTTTGCGTCGAGCTCGGCATCCTCGTCCTTCGGCTTCTCCGGCGCCGGCACCAGGCGCTCGGTCACGGCAGCCGGCAGCAGCGTGTCGCCGACAGGCTGCGCCTGCTCGCGGCCGCGCGAGGCGCGGTTGACTTCCATGTCGAGGTCGATCTGCGAAGCGAGACCCAGCGTCACCGGGTCCATCGGCTGCAGATTGGCCGAATTCCAGTGCTTGCGCTCGCGGATCTGTTCGATCGTCGACTTGGTCGTGCCGACCAGGCGCGAAATCTGCGCGTCCTTCAATTCCGGATGGTTGCGGACCAGCCACAGGATGGCGTTGGGCCGGTCCTGGCGCTTCGACAGCGGTGTGTAGCGGGGACCCTTGCGCTTGGATTCCGGCACCCGCACCTTGGGGTCGGACAGTTTCAGGCGCTGGTTCGGATCCTTCTCGGCGCGCGCGATCTCGTCGCGGGTCAGCTGTCCGGTCATGATCGGATCCATGCCCTTGATGCCCTGCGCCGATTCGCCGTCGGCGATCGCCTTGACCTCGAGCGGATGCAACCCGCAGAACTGCGCGATCTGCTCGAAGGAAAGCGCGGTGTTGTCGACCAGCCAGACGGCGGTCGCCTTGGGCATCAGCAGCGTATTGGCCATTTCAAAAATCCTTCTCGTTCGCCCGCGTTCCCGCGCGGGCGGTGGTTTAGAGCCACCAAAATGGGAAATTCGCGGCCTGTATAACCGCTCCGCTGCCGTTTCGCAATGTTTTTGGCGCAGGGCGCAGCCGTCGGACACCGGACAGCGGGGGAGGCCAGGAGGACCTCGGCTCCGGCGATCATTGATGCCGAGTTGTACAGGGGGTCCAAGACGACAAAACCCGCCGGACAGGGTCCAGCGGGCTCGGAACCGGCGACGGGATACCGTCTGCGGCGGCTCTTGCTTCTGCCGCGTGGTCAGGCCTCATCGGCCGACCAGGCTTCGAATTAGATGGCCTTGCGGGCAATCCTCTCGATGTCGCCGCGGCTGATGCCGAGGTCGCTGAGCTGACGGGCGTTGAGCTTGTTCAGCTCGCGCACGGTTTCGTTGTACATACGCCAGTTACGGAAAGCGCGGATCGGGTTCATGGTTGTCCTCCAGTTGTTGGATCAAATCGTTTCGATGACGCTTAGATAGGCAGTGCTGCCCACGAATTGAACAGACGTCTTTGCATAGCCGCAATGCAAATGCTGCATTGCAGCATTAAGCTTGTGTTCATCTTGCCGACAGGCTGAGCGCGGAGCATGGCGCGAGGTTCAGGTCAGGCCGAGCAGAGAATGGCGGCTCCCGAGAACCGGAGCGAAGCGTACTTCAGTACGAAGCACCGGCCTACGCCGGCCGTAGCCTTAACTGCCGCAACGCCTCATGAGGGCTTCGGCCGGCGAAGGCCGGAAGCGCAGGGAGCCGCCATTCGCAGGCCGGCCTCACCTAAATCTCGCCCCATCTAGCCGACGTCGAGAACGATCTTGCCTATATGCTCGCCCTCTTCCATGCGCTCATGCGCCCGCCAGGCGTCGGTCAGCGGGAAGATCATGTCCATCACCGGCGCTACCTTCCGGGTGCCGAGCAGCGGCCACACCTGTGCTTCCAGTGCGGCGGCGAGCGCCGCCTTGAACTCGACCGTGCGAGGCCGCAGCGTCGAGCCGGTGTGGGTCAGCCGCTTGACCATGATTTTCGAGAAATCGGCGCTCGCCACCGCGCCGGCCTGGACGGCGATCTGGACGATCCTGCCCTCGACCGCGGCGGCCTCGTAGTTGCGCGCGATATAGTCGCCGCCGACCATGTCGAGAATGACGTCGGCCCCCTTGCCGCCGGTCGCATCCTTGACCGCCGCGACGAAATCCTCCTCGCGGTAGTTGATCGCCCGGTCGGCGCCGAGTTTCAGGCAGGCGTCGCATTTTTCCTTGCTGCCGGCGGTGGTGACGACATAGGCGCCGAAGGCCGACGCCAGCTGGATCGCCGTGGTGCCGATGCCCGATGAGCCGCCATGGACCAGCAGCGTCTCACCCTTTTTCAGGCCGCCGCGCTCGAACACATTGTGCCAGACGGTGAAATAGTTTTCCGGAACCGCGGCCGCCTCCGTGTGGGTGAAGCCGGCGGGCAGCGGCAGCACGCTGCCGGCATGAACCTTTACATATTCGGCATAACCGCCCCCCGGCGTCAGCGCGCAGACCCGGTCGCCGATGCGCCAGCGCGATATGTCGTCGCCAAGGACGGCCACTTCGCCCGATGCCTCGAGACCGGGCAGGTCGGAAGCGCCGGGCGGCGCCGGATAGGCGCCCTTGCGCTGCTGCACGTCGGGGCGGTTGACGCCGGCCGCACGCACCCGGATCAGGATTTCGCCGGGACCAGGCACCGGCACGTCGCGCGTTTCCGGTTTCAGCACCCGCGGCCCGCCCGGTTGCGAGATTGCAATGGCCGTCATCGTGGCTGGAATTTTATGTCCGCTCGCCATGAAATTTCCCGTCTCGGTCCGCCGGCTGCCAGCTTCTTGCCGGCTGTTTGCATCTACGCCCCTGCCCTATGTATGCTGATTGCCGGATCAGGCAAATGGACAAATCAGCCCCAATACTGAATAGGGAGGAGCGACGATGGCGATCTTCGACGACGAACCCAAGAAGAAAGCCCGCCCGCATGAGATCGGACAGGATCTGTCGCTGCTTTCGGTCGGTGACCTGACCGAACGGATCAGCATCCTGCGCGAGGAGATTGCCCGGCTCGAAGCCGAGCTCCAGACCAAGGGCAGCACCAAATCGGCGGCCGAAGCCCTGTTTCGCCGCGGCTAGTTTTCGCGTTAGTTTCGGCGTTGAGCATCCGCCGCCGAAAAGCCCGAATGCGCCTGTCTTCAGACCCCGCCACCGAATCTCCAGACGGATCAAACAATGTTTGCAAGCTACAGGCCGATCCTCTCGCTGCTTCGCGGCACCGCTTTCCTGCTCGCGGCTTCGGGATTGCACGGCCTGTTGTTGCCGTTGCGCGGCCAGCTCGAAGGGTTTTCGACCGCATCGCTCGGCCTGATGGGCACGGCCTGGGCCGGTGGCTTCGTCACCGGCTGCTTCTTCGCACCGCGCCTGGTGCGCCGCGCCGGCCACGTCCGGGCGTTCGGCGCCTTTGCCGCTTCGGGCGCCATCGTGGCGTTGCTTACCGGCCTGATCATCGACGAATATGTCTGGATCCTGCTGCGCGCCTTCACCGGCTTCACCATGGCCGGAGCCTTCATGGTCATCGAAAGCTGGCTGAACGAGAAGGCCACCAACGAGAACCGCGGCACCGTCTTCGGCCTCTACATGATGGTCACCTATGCCTCGATCATGGGCGGCCAGATGATCGTTGCCGGCGGCGACGTCAGATCGGCATCGCTGTTCATGATCACCGGCATATTGTTCTGCCTGTCGCTGATCCCGACCGCGGTGTCGTCGGCTTCGTCTCCCAAGCCTTTGCAGGACGTCAAGCTCGACGTCAAAGGTCTCTACGCCAACTCGCCGGTGTCGGCGATCGCCTGCCTGTTGGTCGGCATCGCCAATGGCGCCTGGGGCACGCTTGGCGCCGTCTACGGCGCCCGTATCGGCATCTCCACCGCCCAGATCGCACTGATGATGAGCCTTGTCGTTATTGCCGGCGCGGCCATGCAGCTTCCGGCCGGACGCCTCTCCGACAAGACCGACCGCCGTTTCGTGCTGGCGGGCGCGGCTTTCGGCGCCGCACTGTTCGCCATCCTGATCTTCCTGTTCGAACCGCGTTCCGCCGTCCTCGTCATTGTCTTCGCCGCTGCCTACGGCGCCTTTGCCTACACGCTCTATTCGATCGCCGTGGCGCATGCCAACGACCACGCCCGATCGGAGGATTTCGTCAAGGTCTCGGGCGGCCTGCTGCTTCTGTATGGCTTCGGAACCATGATCGGGCCCTTGCTGGCTGCCGCCCTGATGGGCTGGCTCCGCCCCGAAGGCCTGTTCCTGGCCACCGCGCTGGCGCATCTCAGCCTCGCCGCCTACACGTTGCTGCGCATCAGCCGCCGCGCGCCGGTGCCGATCGAAGACCGCGATGCCTTCAAGACCCAGCCGGCCGATCGCTCGGTCACCCCTGAAGCACTGCGGCTCAGAAAAGCGGAAGCCGACGGTTGAGATTTGAAAAGCTTTGCCCCACAAGTATAGGCATGATCTTTTCTGACGCCTTCATGGCGATTGCCGACCCCAACCGGCGCTATCTTCTGGAAGAGCTCCGGCGTGGCCCGAAAACCGTCAACGAGCTGGCTTCGGGCCTTCCAGTCTCCCGCCCGGCCGTGTCCCAGCACTTGAAAGTGTTGCTGGACGCCGGTCTGGTTCAGGCCAGGGCCGAGGGCACGAGGCGCGTCTATACAGTCAGCAGTGCCGGCTTCCTCAAGCTCAATATTTGGCTTGATCAGTTCTGGGAAGCATAGGCCGAGATTCCAGCTCGCCTCCCTGGCTTTCAAGTGTCCGTTGCCAGCGCCTTGCCCAGCGCATCGAGCAGGAATCGGGTACCATGCTCGCGCGATGACGGTGTGTCGTGCCCATCGAGAAACGCGCCCTGCTCGGTGAGCACCAGACGCGTGCCCGTGCCTTCCGGGCGAAGCTCAATTGTCGCCAGCGAAACCGAGATTCTGACATCACCGAACAGCATGTCGTAGCTGTAGACGATGCGCTGGTTGGGCACGATGTCCTGATAGGTGGCGGTATAGGTGTGGATCGGCCCGTTCTTCGGCCCGCCGGCATTGACCTCCTGGCCGCCGACGCAAAAATCCATTTCGTGCCTGTGGGTCATCGGGTTGTCGGGGTCGGCGAACCAGCGCCGCTTGGCGGCCGGATCGCTGAGCGCGAAATAGACTTTCGCCGGCGCAACTGGATAGAGGCGCTCGAGGACGAAGGTGGAGTGGACGACGGATCGTTCGGCCATGGTCGGGTCCTCTTGGTCAGCTTGATGGTTTCTGCGCGACGAAGACGCCGTCGCGATAGGACGCGCCGAAATAGACTTCGACGGCGCGCAACCTGTCGCCATGGAACAGATGCAGTTCGGTGTTGCGGAAGGTCTTTCCGTCCGCCGTCTCGCAGCGATAGAGGACAAAGGCGGCGTCCTCGTCCTCGCATATCCGCTCGATGACGATCGAGCTGAAGGCCGGGCTGTCCGGCCAGCAGCGCTCGAAATAGGTCGCACGGTCGATGGCGTCGTCATAGGGGCTGGTGAAGGTGAAATCGTTGGCGAGCACCGCCGCGACGGCAGGCTTGTTATTCGCCTGGTAGGCGGAAAAATAGCCGCGGATCAACTCCGCTCTGCTTTTGCCGGGCATGGTCATTTCTCCTCTGCTTCAGGTCATTCGGTCTCGGCGAGAAAATCGCCGAGTCGGTCGAGCCGACGCTCCCATGTCAGCCGCCGTTCGTTGATCCAGTGTTCTGCGCTGCGCAGCGCCTGCGGCGCGATCTGGCAGGTGCGCACACGGCCGAGCTTTTCCGAGCGCACCAGCCCGCTTGCTTCGAGCACGTTGAGATGCTGGACGACGGCCGACAGCGACATCGCCAGCGGTTCGGCCAACTGGCTGACCGAGGCCGGCCCACGCGACAGCCGTTCGACCATGCTGCGCCTGGCCGGGTCTGCGAGCGCCTGGAACATCAGGTCGAACTGGGCGGGATCGTGCAGCATCGCGATCAGCCGTTATTGTAGGGAAAGAACTTGAAGTAGGGCTGCGCCTCCTCGACCACCCGGGCGAAGGACGGCCGCTTGAGCAGGCGGTCGTGGTAGTGTTTCACGGCCGGATAGCTGTCGCCGAATGGCTCGACCTTGTTGGCGTAGAACAGCGCCGGCGAGGCCGCGCAGTCGGCCATGGTGAAGGTAGGCCCGGCCGCCCAGAGTTTCGAGCGCATCTCCTCCTCGATGATCGCATAGGCGTTGCGCAGTTGCGCGCGCGCCTCATCGACCCCGAACGGATCGGTCTTGTCCTGCGGGCGCAACCTGTCGCCGACGATCTTCTGCATCGGCGCCTGCACGTAGAAATCGTAGAAACGGTCGGCCTGGCGGACCTGGAGAGCAAGGTCGGCCTCGGCCGGGATAAGCTCAACCGGCCCGGGATAATGCGCCGCCAGATATTCGATGACGATGGTCGATTCCAGCACCGTGCGGTTGCGTGCATCGTCACGCAGCGCCGGCATCTTGCCGGTCGGGGACACCTTCAGGAACGCTGCCCGCGACTGCTCATCGCCGAGGTCGACGATAACCGGCGTGAAGGGCGTATCGTTCTCGTAAAACGCTATCAGCGGTTTCCAGCAGAACGATGCCAGCGGATGGAAATGGAAGGTCAGGGACATTTTTTGCTCGTCTGTTTGCGGTTCGTCGATGCTGGAGCGGTGCCAGCCAGCGCCAACACTGAAGCATTTACTTAACTATTTCCGTGAGGCGAATGTGTCAAGGTTCCAGACTGCCTTCAGGGTTTGGTATGCGCCACGATGGCGGCGACGATCGTGCCCCAGTCGTCGGGATGCAGTTCGTGGCCACCGCCTTCGATGCGGACAAGCCGCCCGCCGGCAACAGCGTCGGCAAGGGCTGCGCCATGGTCGACCGGAAAGATCGGATCCGATGTCCCGTGAATGACGAGCAGCGGAACCTTGATCTCGCGCAGGCGTCCTTTCAGATCCTCGCCGCCCTTCAGCATGAAATGGTTAGTCGCGCTCAGGAAGCCGCCGGATCGGTCGTAGTCCTGTTGGACGAACGCGCGCATCGCCTTCTCGTCGAAGGGATGCGCGGTGCTGGCGATCGCACGCGCATCCTTGACGACGAAGCCGATCACCTGGTCGCGGTCCGACCAATCGACCTTGGCGCCATCGGCCGAGTGCTCCATATAGGCCTCGGTCGTCCCCGGCAGGTGCGATGTATCGATCCCCACCGGCGAACTGCTGATCACCGTCAGTGTGATGACACGCGAGGGATGTTTCAACACCAGTCGTTGCGCGATCATGCCGCCCATCGACATCCCGACCACATGCGCCTTGCCGATGCCGCAACCGTCGAGGACGCGCACCGCATCGTCCGCCATGTCGTCGAAGGTATACGGCGGCTCGCCCGGCGCATATTTGGTCGACAGGCCGGTATCGCGATTGTCGTAGCGGATCACGAAACGGCCCTCGCCGGCGAGTTTTTTGCAGAGCGCCTCCGGCCCCCACAGCATCGAGGCCATGGCGCCCATGATCAGCAGAACGGTTGGATCGACGGGATCCCCAAACGTCTGGGAGACGATTTCGGGTGCTGCTGCCCGTGTCATGGGACTCTCCTCGCATGGGCCAATCAAAGGCCAATCAAACTGATTGCGTTTTGCAATCGGTTGCACGATAATAAAACTGATACGCTAATGCAACTGGTTTTTGAGGAGAGTCGGATGAAAACCGAACACCGCTCGGGATGCCCTATCAATCTGTCGCTGGAAGTGTTCGGCGATCGCTGGAGCCTGATCATCCTGCGCGACATGATTTTTGGCGGCAAACGCCACTTTCGCGAACTGCTCAACGGCTCGATCGAGGGCATCGCTTCCAATATCCTGGCCGACCGGCTGAAGCGGCTGATGGAACTCGGCATGCTGACCAAGGCCGACGACCCCTCGCACAAGCAGAAGGCGATCTACAGCCTGACCGAGATGGCCATCACGCTGGTGCCGATCATGGCGCATCTCGGCGCTTGGGGCCGCGTCTGGCTGCCGGTGAGCGAGGAGCTTTCGATCCGGGCCGAGCTGCTGGAGAAAGGCGGACCGCCAATGTGGGAGCAGTTCATGGACGAGTTGCGCCACGACCATCTGGGCACGCCTGTCGCCACACCCGCGCGGCCTTCCGTCCGCGCTACATTGCAGGCCGGATATGAGGCGGTGGTCGCCCGCAAGGCGTCGAGCGGCATCGAGGCCCCCGCCGCTTGACCAACTTATTTCCCCATTATCAGGCCGGCTCTGCTATCAAGGGGCTGAAAAACATAATTTACGGGATTGGATAACGCTCTTGGTCGAGAACTCTAAGGATACTGCCCGCGCCCGGGCGGATATGCGTTTCAAGAAGCAGGAAGAGGCAGCCACGGTGCGGCAAAAGGCGATGGCGGAGTATGTCGCCGAGGCCGACGCCCGCCAGGCCAAGACCAACAAGCTCCGGGCATTGCGCCTTGCCAAGGAAGCGGAAGACCTCGCCAACGCCCCTGCCGTTCCGGTCAAGAAAGCGCCCCGAGCCAAGAAAAAATAGCGCGGCCTTCTTCATCGACGCCCGATCTGGATGCCGGCGGATCGTATCCGCCATGTGCCACGATCAGCAATGCCCGCCATTTCCGCTTTCCCACGCGAAGCAATTTCAACCGCAACCGGGATTTCGCATCCCGCATGTCAGGCGATGATTGACGCGTTTTGATCAGGAGACAGCCATGACCGCACTGACCCTCGAAAAAGCCAAGCACATCATCGACGCCGCCTTCGCCAAGGGCGCCGAGCTGAAGCTCAAGCCGCTCGGCGTTTCCGTGCTGGACGCCGGCGCGCATCTCGTCGCCTTCCAGCGTCAGGACGGAGCCTCGTTCCTGCGCCCGCAAATGTCGGCCGGCAAGGCCTATGGCGCGCTCGCCATCGGGATGGGCTCGCGCCGTGTCGAGGCTTTCGCCAAGGAGCGGCCGCATCTCGTCGCCGGCATTTCCGACGTCTCGGGTGGACGCGTGTTGCCAGTCGTCGGCGGCGTGCTGATCCGCGACAAGGCAGGCGCCGCCATCGGCGCCGTCGGAATTTCGGGCGATACGTCGGACAATGACGAGGCCGCCGCCATCGCTGGCATCGAAGCCGCCGGCTTCACCGCCGATCCGGGCTGAGGGGGAGCTTCGTCATCCCAGGGCGAAGCAGGAGCGAAGCTCCGTCGCGAAGACCCCGGGATCCATGCCGCGACCTTTGCCGCAAGTGTAAGCGGAGCAGAATTCTGAACCGTTGCAACGCCTTAGCTTCACGGAATGGATCCCAAGGTCTGCGCCGCGTCGCTTCGCTCCTTGCTTCGCCCCAGGAGGACCAGAAAGAGCAGCCACGCCAATCGCGAACGGATGCGACCATCCAACGAAGGCGGCTAGTTCAAATTTATGTCTCTACTCGCCGACCGCATCGACACCGAAAACCCGGCCAGCACATCGAACAGGGCGATCACCATCAGCGTGAAGAAGACGGAGTGCGCCGCGCCCTTCACCAGCAGGAACTCGACCAGGAACGCCACGAAGACCAGCGTCGACAACAGATGGTCCATGATCGAGGCGTTCGTGGTGCGCACCGACTTCACCATTTCGAGGAACAGGAAGATCAGCCCGATCACCACCATCAGGTCGCCGAGCGTCATCGAGAACACCCCGCCCGACATCATGCTGAACGAGAAGATCTCGGTCGCCCACGGATCGTCGCCGCTGCCGAATATTCCGAGGAGTCCGAGATTGTAGGCCACGAAGGGCACGATCAGCAGCGGGATGGCACCGAACATCAGGCGTCTCCTCTAGCAATTCCAGGAAAGCGGTTTCCCAAGGAATTGCCTAAACAATGGGGGCACCTTCTGTAGAATGCCCCGCAGGCACGCCGTCAAGATTTTTCGCTAGCGCCCGCAAACACGGAAAAAGACCGCGCGAAACAACCCTGTCAGCCACAGTTGCCCCGGCTGACCACCGACACGCCGGGATTCAGCGCTTGAACTGGCCTGTCCGCACGGCGGCGCCGATAGCGTTGAGGATGAAAAGGCCGGCGGTCATCGAGGTGATCTCGTTGACGTCGCGCGCCGGCGCGATCTCGACGATGTCGATGCCGACGACACGTCCCTTGGCGAACAGCCCCTTGATCAGTTCGATCGTCTGCCGGTAGCTGATGCCGCCAGGCGCCGGGCCTTCGACCGCCGGCATGACAGCGGGATCGAGACCGTCGGCATCGATGGTCAGGTAATAGCGGCCACGGTCCGGGATGCGCTTGAGCAGCGCCGCCGTACCGATATCCTGCCATTCATTGGCGGTGACGATGTTGGAGCCGTAGGCGCGGGCCGCCTCGACCTCCTCGAGCCGGGCGCTGCCCTGGCCGCGGATGCCGAGCTGGAAAATCCCGGCTATATGCGCCATCTCCGAAGCGCGGCGGATGGGGCTGGAATAGCCTTCCCTGACCCCGTTGACATTGTCGCGCCAGTCGAGATGGGCATCGATCTGAACCAGGGTGATCGGCCCTTCGCCGTCAAGCGCCCGCAGGATCGGGATCGGAATGCCGTGATCGCCGCCAATGGTGATCGGCAAGGCGCCGGCGACGCGGATCTTTCGGATCGCCGCTTCGGCCAACCTGTAGTGGCCGCCGGCGGCATCGCCGGGGACATCGCCGACATCGACCACCTTGACGTCCTGCCCGTCAAACAGGGTTCCGCCAATGTCGAAATCATAGCGGTCGAGCCCGAGGCTGATGCGCTGCGAGGCGCGCCGCACCGCCGTCGGCGCGTTGGTCTGGTCGTTGACCAACTCGTCGATCGTGTAGGGACTGCCGTAAGGCATGCCGATGATGGCGACATCCGCCTTCAGCGCATCGAGGTCCTCGACCAGCGGGAAGTTCATGAAGGTCTGGAAGATATCGCGCGGTGCTGTGGTGAGCTTGGTCATGCGGTCCCTCTGAAGCCGGCCGATCATCGCGCGGAAGCGCCGCGACAAGGCATCACTCAATACAGCACCGCCGCCGCAGCTTGTATCGCCACGGACGCCCGGTCTTTGGCATAGTTGGCGGCGCGACGCGCACCAAACGCAAAAAAACCGGCCAATGGCCGGTTCTTTTGGCATTCAAACCCTTCGAAAGCTGGTCTCAGCTTTCCTTGGGCGTCAGCACCTGGCGACCGCGATACATGCCGGTCTTCAGGTCGATATGGTGCGGGCGGCGCATTTCGCCGGAATTCTTGTCCTCGACATAGGTCGGGGCCTTGAGAGCGTCGGCCGAGCGGCGCATGCCGCGCTTGGACGGAGAGGTTTTTCGTTTCGGAACGGCCATGGATATGCTCCACTACATGGTCAAAATGCCCCGATAGCCCTCGTGAAAGGGCCGCGTCAGGGCCATAATCTGAGAAAGTCGGGTGCCTATACACGCCCTGCGCCGTTTTGGCCAGCACCGTGGCGATTTTTTTTGAACTGGCAGCGGTTCTACCTAATCAAGACAACCGACATACGCGCCCGAACGGCCGGCGCGGCGTTCGATCAGCGACGCCAGCCGCCGCAGACCCGGACCGGGCTTGGCCGGATTGCGGGCGATCGGATTGGGCAGCGAGACGGCCAGCAATGCCGCCTGCCGCCGCGACAGCTGTTTGGCCGAAACGCCGAAATGGTGCTGCGCCGCCGCCTCGATGCCGTAAATGCCCGGCCCCCATTCGGCGATGTTGAGGTAGATCTCCATGATCCGCCGTTTCGACATCACCGCGTCGAAATAGACGGCCAGCGGCAGTTCGACCACCTTGCGCACCGAGCCCAGCGGCCGCGACCACAGGAAAAGGTTCTTCACCGTCTGCATGGTGATGGTCGAGGCGCCGCGCGTCGCCTCGCCGGCCAGCGCATCGTCGACGACGCCGCGCAATTCGCCGAGATCGATGCCGCGATGGAAGCAGAATTGCCCGTCCTCCGACATGATCACCGAATTGGCCAGCACCGGGGACACATCGTCGATCGACACCCAGCGCCGGTCGTAACCGGAGAAGGTCGCGAGGTCTTTGACCATCAAGGTCGATATCGGATGCACGAAGGACGGCAGATAGAGGAAGGTCAGCACAATGGGTATCGCCGCCAGCACGACGGCGACGACCAGGCCGCGCCGTGCCAGGCGCTTCAGACCGGCGCGGTTCACGCGCCTTGGTCGCGCCATCTCAAACCCTTCGGTTTCATGATCGACGATCGGTTCCGTCAAGCCGCCCCCACCCGCGCCACTCTCCCGCCTCCGGCATAATGGCGCGAGGCTTCTTGCGCAACGTCTGAGTGTCGGCTACCGCTCCCGGCCATGACGAAAGACGAGCAATTGGCCTTTGAGGCCGCACTTCTGGGGCGGGCGGCGGCGATCGAGGCCGGGCTCAGGCTGCTGCTCGACGGCCGCACGCTTGCCGGCGAGATCGCCCGGCCGGAGCGTCTGATGGCGGCCATGCGCCATGGCGTGCTGAACGGCGGCAAGCGGCTGCGCCCCTTCCTGGTCATGGAAAGTGCCGCCCTTTTCGGCGCCGATGGCGAGGCGTCGCTTCGCGTGGCGACAGCGCTCGAATGCGTGCATTGCTATTCGCTGATCCATGACGATCTGCCTGCCATGGACGACGACGATCTGCGCCGCGGCCAGCCGACCGTGCACAAGGCCTTCGATGAAGCCACCGCCATACTTGCCGGCGATGCGCTTCTGACGCTTGCCTTCGATGTCCTCGCCGATGAGGCGACGGCGCTGCCGGCGGAGCGCAGGGCGGCACTGGTACTGGCGCTGGCGCGCGCGGCCGGCACTGGGGGCATGGTCGGCGGGCAGACGCTCGATCTCGAAGCCGAGCGCAACAGGCCGGACGAGGCCGGCATCGTCCGGCTGCAGGCGATGAAAACCGGCGCGCTGATCCGCTACGCCTGCGAAGCCGGCGCGATCATTGCCGGCGCTGCACCGCAGGACCGCGACCGGCTGGCCGAATTCGGCTCGGCGGTCGGGCTTGCCTTCCAGCTCGCCGACGACCTGCTCGACCTGACCGCCGATGCCAGCCAGATGGGCAAGGCGACCGGCAAGGACGCAGCCGCCGGCAAGGCGACGCTGGTGGCGCTGCATGGCGCGAACTGGGCGCGCAGCCAGCTCCATGGGCTGGTCAAGCAGGCGCATGAATTGCTCGAGCCTTACGGTGAACAGGCAGCCTTGCTGAAGGCAGCGGCAAGCTTCGTGGCAATCCGCAACAACTGAGGTTTGGGCGATCGGATGCCGAACCGTTTTCGGAATTTGTCGGCCTTGCGCTGCCTTGCTTTGGTGTCTCTCAAATGCCCCCAAAGCAACTGGGCGCGCTATCTGACCTTGACGACGACCTTGCCCTTGGCGCGTCCTGTTTCGACGTAAGCCAGCGCCTCATTGGTCGCTTCAAAAGGAAAGACCCTGTCGACGACCGGGCGAATCGCCCCATCTTCGATGAGGGACGTGATTTTGCTCAGTTGCTCACCTTGCGCCGACATGAACAGGAACGAAAATCCCACGCCCCGGCGCTTGGCTTTGGTCCTGATACCACGGCCCAGCAGCCGCAGCAGCAGCCTTAGCACCACGTTCAGTCTCTGTTTCCTGGCAAATTCGGGATCCGGAGGACCGGAAATCGAGATGAGCTTCCCACCCGGTTTCAGCACAGTCAGGGATTTCTCAAGCGTCTTGGCGTCCTGGCTGTTCAGGACGACGTCGTAGCCCGACAGGATTTTCTCGAAGTCGTCCTTCCTGTAGTCGACGACGACATCGGCGCCGAGATCCCTGACCAGATCGTTGCTTGCCGCGCCCGCTGTTGTCGCAACGATCGCGCCGAGGTGCTTTGCCAACTGGATGGCGAATGTCCCCACGCCGCCGGAGCCAGCCTGGATGAAGATCTTCTGGCCTGTCTTCAGACCCGCCCTCTCGATGAGAGCCTGCCAGGCGTCAGACCGACCAGCGGGATCGAGGCCGCCTCTTCCATGCTGAGGTTCGCCGGCTTCAGCGCCACGTCGGCTTCATCGATTGCGATGAATTCGGCGAATGTCCCGATCCGGCCGTCGCGCGGCCGCGCATAGACGGCGTCGCCGGGTTTGAATTTGCGGACTTTCGAGCCCACCCTGACAACCCTCCCGGCAACGTCGTGACCGAGGATGAAGGGCCGGCGATAGGGAAGGACGAGTTTGAATTCGCCGGTTCTGATTTTGGAATCCAGCAGGTTCACCCCGGCGGCATGGACCTCGACCAGGACGTCATTGTCCAGCAGCTCCGGCTCCGGCATCTCGGCCAGCCGCAAAATGCCTTTCTTGCTATATTTATCGACAACGAATGCCTTCATGGCAGTGACTTTCTGAGAGTGTCCGTTGGTGTGCCGTTTGTGTGTGAGATTCTCCGTCCCACCGTTGTTCAGACCGGCAGGCGGAACTGCTTGCGCAAGGTCTTGTCGAACATCCCCGCGGGGGCGAAGCGGCGCAGCAGGCTGACCTGGCGCGCTGCCTTCCCTGCGGTATAGCGCCGTCGCGGACGGGCGTCGGTCGCTGCCTTGACGACCACATCCGCCACCACTTCCGGCCGATCGGCTTTGGGCATCACATCGGCAAGCAGCGCCTTGAGACCGGCGCGCGCCTGATCGTAGTCCTTCAACAGGGAATCCGGCTCGATGCCGTTCTGGTCGAAGACGGTGCGCACGAATGCCGGCTCGATGACCGAGACGCGAATGTTGAAGGCGCGAACCTCATGATCGAGCGATTCCGAATAGCCCTCCAGCGCGTGCTTGACCGCCGAGTAGTGCGCTGAGTATGGCGCGGGCGCCAATCCTAGAATCGAGCCGATGTTGACGATGCGCCCTTGGCCGCGGCGCCGCATCGACGGCAACACCGCATTGGTCATGCGCATGACGCCGAACAGATTGACGTCGAACAGAGCCTGCACCTGTGCGACCGAAGATTCCTCGGCGCCGCCAAGCAGGCCGACACCGGCATTGTTCACCAGCAGATCGATACGATCGGTCTGGGCCAGCACGGTTGCAACGAGGGCGCTGACGGACTCCCCGTCGGTCACGTCGCAGGTCAGCATGGACACCTTAGCCGGGCCGTTGCCGGCCTTGCTGCGGCTTGTCCCGAAGACGGTATACCCCGCCCCCGCCAAGGCCTCGGCACTTGCGCGGCCGATGCCCGAAGAGGCTCCGGTCACGACTGCGGTCTTTCCAGAGTTCGCATTCATTTTTTATGCTCCAAAGCCACTGGGGCTAGCTTTCGTTCGTAGGTTGAATTATGATTATAATATCAAATTACGACCGTAATGCAATAGCAGAAAGGAAGAGCGCCATGCGCTACGAAAAGGGCCGAAAGGACGCCTCCCGCGATCGCATCGTCGAGGTCGCAGCCCAGCGTTTTCGCGGTGACGGCATCGCCGCGTCCGGACTGGCAGCCATTATGGGCGACGCCGGGCTGACGAACGGAGCCTTCTATCCGCATTTCCAATCCAAGGCGGAGCTTGTGCGTGAAAGCCTGGTAGCGGCGCTAGAGAGCCAGGTGCAGCAACTGCAAGAGGTATTGGCCGCCGGTGGTCCGGAGATGGGGATAGCGGCGTATCTGTCAGCCGGGCACCGGGACAATCCGGGAACGGGCTGCGCCAACGCCGCGCTGCTCCCGGAACTCGCGCGTCAGCCGCTCGAAACGCGCCAAGTCTACACCGAACGCTTGCTGGTTTTGGTGCGCCAGTTGTCTGCAGCGCTTCCGCAGGCCAGGGATCCGGAAGGCGTTGCCATGGGCGTCTTTGCGACCCTCATCGGCGCGCTTCAACTGGCCCGCGCGGTGGCAGGGACCGAATTGTCGGATCGCTTCCTTGCGGCAGGAGCAGATGCCGCGCGCAGGCTGATCCAGCCACGTGACGGCGAGAAGGCATCCTAGAGGCCGGTGGCGGCAGCGGCAAAGGGCCCTGACATCGTCCTGCGGGTCGCACACAGGAAGGGCCGGCTTTTGGAGGCGGGCCGAACCGGTATTTCGCTCCGATTCAATCGGGTCTAACGCAGATGCCTGAGCTTGTCGGGATTGCGCATGACATAGACGGCCGCGATCTTCCCGTCCTCGATGTCAAGCGCGGTCGTCTGCAGTTCGCCATCGGCCTCCTGGGTGACGAACCCCGGCAGTCCATTGACGAAGCCGATGCGCACCAGCGTCGAGCGATTGTCGCGCAGCCAGGCCGCGACTTGCGCGTATTGCTTCATGACGGCGTCGAAGCCCAGCACCGGCGCCAAAGCCGCCGGACGCTTGCCGCCGCCATCGGCATGAGCGCTGACATCTGCCGTCAGCAGCGCGCCGAGCGCCTGCATGTCGCCGCTGCGCGATGCCGCGAAAAAGGCTTCGGCGATCTCCAGGCCACGCTGCTTCTCCACCTTGAAGCGGGGCCGCGCCTCGCGGACATGGCCCCGTGCGCGAGCGGCAAGCTGGCGGCAGGCGGCTGAATCGCGCTCGATGGCGGTCGCGACCTCCTCGAATTCCAGCCCGAACACATCGTGCAGCAGAAAGGCCGCCCGCTCGAGCGGCGAAAGCCGCTCCAGCGCCAACATCAGCGGCAAGGTGACATCTTCAAGATCGTCCTCTTCGACGATCGGCTCGGGCAGCCAAGGGCCGATATAAGTCTCGCGCTGGCGCCGCGTGGATTTGAGCTGGTCAAGGCAAAGCCGCGTCACCGTGCGGCGCAGGAACGCTTCTGGCTCGCGAACCTGCGAGCGGTCGGTCCCCATCCAGCGGATGAAGGCATCCTGCACGACATCCTCGGCGTCGGTCACCGAGCCCAGCATGCGATAGGCGACCCGCATCAGCTTCGGACGCAGCGGGCCGAAGCCCGCTGCCGCGTCGTCGGGTGCCGTCGCCGGCATCAGGCCGCCTTGGCGCTGGCGCGTATCGTTGCTGCGTCGGTGTAGAGCCCGAAGCCAACGGCGATGCGGTTCCAGCCATTGATGATGTTGATCAAAACGGTGAGCTTCACCTGCTCCTCCTCGGTGAAATGCGCCTTAAGATCATCATAGGCGCTTTCGCGGTCCTGTCCTTCCGAGAGGCGCGTCAGCGCATCGGTCCAGCCGAGCGCGGCACGCTCGCGGTCGCTGTAGCAGGGCGCTTCGCGCCAGGCCGGCAGCAGATAGATGCGCTGCTCGGTCTCGCCATTCTCGCGCGCTTCGGTGGCATGCAGATTGATGCAGTTGGCGCAGCCATTGATCTGCGACGCCCGAAGCTTCACCAGCTCGTTGAGGCTGTGCTCGAGCCCGGCGGCGACGGAGAGTTCGGTCGATGCGCGCTGCCACTGCTTGATCAGCGCAGGGGCGGCGGCGAAGAGGTCGATTTTGGCAGTCATGATTGCAGTCCTTGTGTTGGGTACGCCATCATGACGAGGCAGGTCCGGCCGGTGTGACATTCAGGCTGGATTTTTTCGAAGGTGCTTTCCCGGCGCGTTCAATCGTCTTTGATCAGCACGATCTTCGCCGGATCGAAATCGATCCCGACCATCGTCCCTTCCGCCACGGCGGGTGTGACATCAGGCGATGTCGCGAACAGTTCGACCGCCGGATCGCTGATCGCGATCCGGTATTCCATGTGGTCGCCGAGATACGAGCTCTTGATCACCCGGCCCCTCATCCGGCCGGTGGCTGCCTGGTCGGCCAGGATGCGCACGGCATTCGGGCGCACAGCCAGGATCGCCCGCCCCGGAGCGATACCGCGAGCCGGCATTTCGAGCCGCAGCGGCCCGATCTTCACCTTGGCGCTGGCCGCGTTGCTGGAAACCACCTCGACATCGAGCAGATTGGCGTCGCCCATGAAGTCGGCGATGAAGCGGTTGGTCGGCTCGTTGTAGAGGTCGCGCGGCGTACCGTCCTGGGCGACGCGAGCGGCGTTCATGACGATGATGCGATCGGAGACGGCCAGCGCCTCTTCCTGGTCATGCGTGACATAGACCATGGTCAGCGCCAGATCTTGCTGGAGGCTGCGGATTTCGTCGCGCACCCGCCGGCGCAGCTTGGCGTCGAGATTGGACAGCGGCTCGTCGAACAGCAGCACCTTCGGCTCCAGTACGATGGCGCGCGCCACCGCGACGCGCTGCTGCTGGCCGCCGGACAATTCGCTCGGCTGGCGCTTCTCGTAGCCGGACAGGCCGACAAGCGACAGCTTTTCGGCGGCGCGCTCGGCTGCCTGCGCCTTGCCAAGCCCCATCGCCCGCAGGCCGTAGCTAACATTCTCCATCACGTTCATGTGCGGGAACAGCGCATAGGACTGGAACACCATGGAGACATCTCGCTCGGCGGCGGACAGCAAGGTGACGTCCTTGTCGTCGATCAGGATGCGCCCGGTGCTGGTCTGTTCCAGCCCGGCGATCAGCCTGAGCGTCGTCGTCTTGCCGCAACCCGAGGGCCCGAGCAGCGTCACCAGGCTGGCCGGCGCGATGTCGAAGCTGACATTGTCGACGGCGATCACCGCGCCGTATTTCTTGGTGACGCCCTCGAACCGCACGGCCGGCCTGTCCGTGACAACCGGGGCAGCATTCTTCGCCGTCTGATCCACGCCGCTTCTCCCCATCAGATTGCTGCCACCACGGCTTCCGCCCCAGGCCGGCGCCGGCCGAGCCGGCGTTCGCCGACCAGCAGCTGGATGCCGATGAGGATGACCATCATGACAACGATCATCACCGCCGAATAGACAATCGCGATGCCGTATTCGCCGACATCTGCGCGCCCGACAATGTAGACCGTGGCGAGATTGAACCGGCCGCTCGCCAGGAAGATGACGGCGCTGACCGCCGTCACCGCGCGCACGAAACTGTAGATCATCGCGGTCACGATCGCCGGCTTCAGGATCGGCAGGATCACCCGCCGCAAGGTAGCAAAAGACCGCGCCCCAAGCGTCAGCGATGCCTCGTCCAGGCTCTTGTCGATCTGTCCGAGATTGGCGAGCCCGGCACGGATCGCCACCGGCATGTTGCGGAAGATGAAGGAGATGACGATGATCAGCCCGGTGCCGGTCAACTGCACCGGCGGCACGTTGAAGGCAAGGATATAGCTGACGCCGATCACCGTGCCGGGAATCGCAAAGCTCATCATCGCCAGGAATTCGAACATGGTGCGCCCGGCGAAACGCTGCCGGTCGAGCAGATAGGCCGTCAGGATGCCGAGCGCCGCGGTGAACGGCATCGCCACCAGCGCCAGGCCGATGGTCATCAGCAGCGACGGCCAGGCCGAGCCGCTGAAAAACCAGCCATTGACGCCTTTCTCGATCGAAAAGGCGGTGAGGAAATATTCGAGCGTCGGCGTGTTGTCGCGCCCGATCGATTGCACGAAACCGCCGCCCAGGATGATGCCGTAGACCACGATGGTCAGAACCAGCCACGGAACGACGGCGGCGTAGCAGCCGATCCGCAAGGCCTTGGGCAGCGTCGCCGGTACGCCGCCATCGCCCTTGCCTGCGACGGTGACGTAGCTGCGGCTGCCGATCCAGCGGCGCTGGATGACGAAGGCTGCCAGCGTGAACATCAACAGCACGATCGCCAGCACCGCCGCGCGGCCCTGGTCGTGCGCCGCACCGACCACTGCAAAGAAGATGTCGGTCGACAGCACGTTGAAGTTTCCGCCCAGCACCAGCGGATTGGCGAAATCGGCCATGCTCTCGATGAACGAGATCAGGAAGGCGCTGGCCAGGCCCGGCCGGATCAACGGCCAGGTGACGGTGCGAAACGTCCGCCAGCGGCTGGCGCGCAGGGTTTGTGATGCCTCCTCCATGCTCGGGCTGACCCCTTGCAGCACGCCGACCAAAACCAGGAAGGCGATCGGCGTGAAGGCCAGCACCTGCGCGATGGTGATGCCGGCCATGCCATAGATCCAGCGGCTGCGCGGAATGCCGAGATGCACCGACATGAGGTTGGTGACGATGCCGGCGCGGCCGAACAGCAGGATCAGCGCCAGGCCGATGACGAAGGGCGGCGTGATGATCGGCAGGATGGACAGGCCGCGCAGCAACCATTTGGCCGGCAGCTTGGTGCGTAGCGCGATCAGCGCCAGCGCTAGGCCGAGCGCCGTGCAGAAAAAGCCGACGAGGACTGCGATCGCCACCGTGTTCCACGCCACGCCGCAGGAGCCCTCGCCATAGAGGCAGCGCAGGCTCCATATGTTGGCGCTGAAGATCTTGTCGAAGAACAGCGCCGGCACGACATTGCCGTCATTGTCCTTGATGGCCGAGGTGAGGATCGACAGCAGCGGATAGGCGACGAACAGGATCAGCGAAGCAATCACGATTGAGAGCGAGCCGACGACGAAACGGTCGCCCTTGCACCATCCCCGCGCAGCGAGCGCCTCGGCGATGAACATCAGCATCGCCACGGCATAGAGCGCCGCGCCCCAGCCAAGCCCGGGCTGCATCGGTCCCGGCGTGCCGGCGATCCGGGTAAGCAAGCCAAATCCCCAGCCCGAATGGATGATGGAAAAGCCTTCGATGGCCAGCCACAGCAGGCCCGCCGCGCCTGCAACCGCCAGGCTCTTGGGGTTGTTGCGCGCCACCAGCCAGCTCGCCAGCAGAAGCGGCAGGATAAGCGGCAACAGCCAGGGCCGGCCACCGAGCGCCAGGATGATGGCCGGCGTCGCATCCGCCGGCTGTGCCAGCCAGTCGAACGAAAGGAAGCCGCCTTCGACCTTGTACCAAGGCAAGAGCACGAAGCTCGCCCACGCGGCCATTACCCAGGCGAGCGCGCTTCGTCCAGGAGCGGAACTGACCATGGAACCGGCCGCGGCCATTCAATGTCTTTCTGTTGCCAAAGGATGGTGCGCCGGCTGCGGCGAGGGGCAGCCGGCGATCAGATGCTAGAGCGAGCGCAAAAGAACGCGCTCAGCCGCCATTGCGGACCTCGTCGGTGAACTTCTTCAACAGCCGCTTGCGTTCGGCCGACGAGCCGTATTTGGCGAAATCGTAGTCGATCAGCTTGATCTTCGAGAGGTCCGGCGCCTCGGGCGGCACCGGCGTGGCGGTGTTCGACGGAATCTGGAAGCTGCCGTTCGGCGCCGCGAGCTTCTGCGCATCCGGGCTCAGCGCCCAGTCGTAGAATTTCTGCGCCTCTTCGGCATGCTTGGCGCCCGTCACGATGCTCATCGAGCCGATCTCGAAGCCGGTGCCTTCGCAAGGCGACACCACCTTCACGGCAGGGTTCTGTTTCGCGGCATTGATCACGTCGTGCTGGAAGGAGATGCCGATCAGCGTCTCGCCCTTGCCGACGGCGAGCGCCGGCGCGGCCCCTGCCTTGGTGTATTCGGCGATGTTCTTGTTGAGCTGCTTGAGATAGTCGAATGCCTTGTCCTCGCCCATCAGCTGGACGATGGTGGCAAGCATGGTCCAGGCCGTGCCCGATGAATTCGGGTCGGCCATCTCGATCTCGCCCTGGAATTCCGGCTTGACCAGATCGGCCCAGCACGCCGGCGCGGTCAGCCCGCGCTGCTTCAGATCTTCCTCATTGTAGCCATAGCCGAGCGCACCGAGATAAATGCCGACCGTGCGGTTCTTCGACCTGTCGGCCTGCTTCAGCGCCCAGTCGCGCAAGTTTGCCAGTTGCGGCGACTTGTATTCCTGGGTGAGGCCCTCTTCCGCCGCCTGCAGATGCGGGTCGCCGGTGCCGCCCCACCAGATATCGGCTTGCGGATTGTCCTTCTCGGCCCGGAGGCGGGCGTAGATTTCGCCGGCGCTCATGCGGGTCATGTCGACGCTGACGCCCGTCTCCTTCTGGTAGGTGGTCGCCATCGCCCGGCACCAGGCCTCGTCGACGGCGCAATACATTGTGAGGCTGCGATCGGCCGCCTGGGCGGCACCCGCCAATCCGAACATGGCCAGCGCCGCGCCAAGGCCAAGCCAGGCGGCGCGCAAGCCTTGCTTACTGTCAAATGTCTTCATCGATATTCCTCCCTATCTTTCACACTGAAACGATCTACCCGTCGTCGAGCGGCACTCCGATCACCTGGGACAATGTCGCCGCAACACCGGGTGCTGCCGCAAGCACGGGATTGCCCTTCGCCATGCCGTCGCCGTCGAGGAACCGGTTCACCCGGCCGCCGGCCTCCTCCACCAGCAGCAATCCGGCCAGGCAGTCCCACGAATTGATGTGCAGCTCGGCATAGGCATCGGAGCGGCCGTCGGCCACATAGGCCAGCCCAAGCGCTCCGGAGCCGGAGCGCCGCACATTGGCGCCGAGTGCCCAGACAAGGCTCACCTTGTCCAGATAGTCGCGATTGGGAATCCTGGGCGACCAGCCGAACTCGACAAAGGCGCGGTCGAACGCTTGCGTCGGCGACACATGGATCGGCGCGCCATTGCGCGTCGCGCCGTGCCCGCGACGGGCAAAGTACGTTTCGCCGATGGCCGGATTGGCAATGCCGCCGATCTCGCTGCGGCCGTCCTCGACGAAAGCTATCGAAATGCAGAAATGCGGAATACCGCGCATGAAATTGGCGGTGCCGTCGATGGGGTCGACGACCCACATGCGGGCAGAGCCGATGCCACCGCCTTCCTCGCCCAAAAACCCGTCCTGCGGAAAAGCCTCTGCCAGCGTCGCGCGGATGTGCTCCTCGACCTTGCCGTCGGTTTCAGTGAGAAAATCCTGCGGGCCTTTCATCGCCACCGGCTGGACGGCGCCCTGCCGGGCATAGCCTTCCATCGCCAGTTGCCCGGCCGTGACAAGCAGTTTCCGGCAGACCTCGGCACGCCTGTCCATCTCGGCCTCGGACAGCCGGTCCGCCTTCGGATGCGCCGCCGCCCTGCTCATGCAGCCGGTCCGGACAATCGCGCCCTCAATGCCGTCTTCGGCGAAATGGACAGGGTATTCCTCCGATGCCACTCTTGAGCCGGCTTGTATTGCACGGCTGTGCAAAGCTGTTGCATTCGGCCATGCCTGTCAAGTGCGGTGGGTGGCAATGGCAGAAGAGTTGCATTACATTGCACTGGCGTGCAAAGAATCACGAAAACAGCAGCGAGAGCGTTCGCTTGACGGTTCCGAGAATCCGCACCGGTTTTTCCAGCGCCCAGCAGGTTGCCGACCTCGCCGGGGTTTCACGCTCGGCCGTGTCACGTACCTTCACGCCCGGCGCTTCCGTTTCCGGGGAAACCCGCGAGCGGGTGATGCTGGCGGCCGAGCAACTCGGCTATCACGTCAACCATCTGGCTCGCGGCCTGATGCGGGCTTCGACCGGCATTGTCTGCCTCATCGTTGCCGATGGCGACACGCCCTATCATGCCCGCCTGCAGAAGGCGCTGACCCAACATCTGCGGGACGCCGGCAAAATGGCCATGGTGTTCAACACCTCCGGCCCCAGCCACCATGTCGACCAGGCGCTGCGCAACACGCTGAACTATCGCGCCGATGCGAGCATCGTTCTGTCCGGCTCGCCGCCGCAGTTGCTGATCCGCACCTGTCTTGAGAACGGCCAGCGGCTGGTGCTGATCAATCGCGATGACCGCTTCGACGGCCCGCACAATATCGGTGTCGACAACGCTGCAGCCGCAGAGGCAGCGCTGCATGCCTTCATCCGGGCCGGCTGTACCCGCCCCGCTTTGGTGACCTCGGCTGCCGGCACGCCCAGCCTGCTCTCCCGCGAAACCGCCTTCCTTACCGCCGCGCAGAAGGAAGGGCTGGAGGTGACCGTGTGGCGCGAGGGCCGCACCGGCTATGCCACCGGAGCCGATGGCGCTAGGCGACTCTTTTCCGGCCGGCAGCGGCCGGATGCGGCGTTCTGCGTGACCGACCTGATTGCGTGCGGCTTTCTCGATGCGGCCCGCCACGAGTTCGGCATCAACGTACCCCGCGATCTCTGCGTCATCGGCTTTGACGACATTGAACAGGCCGACTGGGCCTCTTACCGGCTGACGACGTTCTCGCCGCCGATCGAGGAGATCGCCAGGCGCGCCGTGCGGCTCGCGACCGGCGCGCGGGAGGAGGCTGGCAGCCGCCTGATCTGCCATGCGCCCATGGTCTGGCGCAGCACGGTGAGGCCGGGCCAGGGCTGATGCGAAACATGTGTCGGTCAAAACGGGAAACGTACTGATGTCCAAGAAAAAGGCCAGGAAGACCCGCCAGGCGGCAAGACCGGTGGAGATAGCTGTAGGCCCCGAAATCCGGAGCATGATGCGCAAGTTCGGCCTGACCGAGGAAGAAGCACTGCGCATGATGCGCGAATGCGATGCCACCCTCTATGGCGCCAACTCCGGGCACGTGCAGCCAGGATCTTGACGGCCCGCCAGGCGCGAACGGAATTTTAATGTAAATCAAGCGTAATCCCGACCGTTAAAATGATGCGTATGTGTTGGGGTTGCGCATGCCGGAATATTCTTTCTTCATCCGCTCGATCCGGATCCGCTACATCTCGGGATTGCTCATCTTTGCGCTGGCTTCCACCGCGGTGATGTTTGCGCTCAATCGCGTCAATTCCTTCCGCCACGACATCGACGCGCTGAGCAGCAATCTCGTCGTCTTCACCCGCGACCTGCGCAACGCCTCCAGCTTTGCCGAAACCGCCAGCACGACCTGGCGCACCGAAACCCGTGACGGCCTTGCCGCCGCCGCGCGCGGCCATTCGCAACGCCTGACCAGCGAGATCGAAACACTGTCCGCGGAGCTTGCCGCGATCAAGCCGAGCCTGTCGGCCAAAACGCTGGACGAACTCTCGTCGGCCGCCGTCAACGGTGACCTGTTCTGGTCGTCGCGCGACATCGTGCGCAACTTCAACCTGATGTCGGCGGCGCAACAGACCGACGAATGGAGCTCGCGCGAAATCCTCAACCAGAACGACCTGTTCGTCCAGCCGATGCTAATGCGTGTGCGGACCGCCATGGATGGCGAACGCCATCTGGCCGACGCCTCCAGCGACAGGCTGCTGTTGTGGGCAAGCGGCCTTCTGTTCGCGGTTCTTGCCATCGTTGCCCTCTGGATCTTCCGGCCGATGGAAAAGGCGATCCGCCGCGCCTTCACCGAATCCGCCGTATCCTTGTTCAAGGCCGAAGCGGCCGACCGCGCCAAATCGGAATTCCTGGCCAATATGAGCCATGAGATCCGCACGCCGATGAATGGCGTGCTGGGCATGGCCGAACTGCTCGCCAAGACCGAGCTTAACGCGCGCCAGAAGACCTTCACCGATGTCATCGTCAAATCGGGCAATGCGCTGCTCACCATCATCAACGACATCCTTGATTTCTCCAAGATCAATGCCGGTCAGCTGACGCTTGATCCTGCACCCTTCCGGCTTGCCGAAGCGGTCGAGGACGTGGCCACACTGGTGTCGGCGCGCGTCGCCGAAAAGAACCTCGAGCTGATCGTGCGCGTCGACCCGCGCCTGCCTGCCCATGTCGTCGGCGATGCCGGACGGTTCCGTCAGATCGTCACCAATCTGCTCGGCAATGCGGTGAAGTTCACCGAGAAGGGCCATGTGCTGATCGATGTCGGCGGCGAGGTGGTCGACGGCATGGTCCAGCTCAAGGTCCGCGTCGAGGACACAGGCATCGGCATTCCTGCCGAGAAGCTCGAGAACGTGTTCGAGAAATTCGCGCAGGTCGACGGCTCGTCAACGCGCCGCCATGAAGGCACCGGCCTCGGCCTTGCCATCGCCGCCCGCCTCATCGACCTGATGGGCGGCAAGATCGGCGTCGAAAGCGAGATCGGCCGCGGCTCGGTGTTCTGGTTCGCCGTGCCGCTGCCGGCGCATCAGCAGGACACGCGCAACGAGATCGTGCCGGTCGATGTCACCGGCGCCCGCGTGCTGGTCATCGACGACAACCCGGTCAACCGCGAGATCTTGCTGGAGCAGCTCAGAAGCTGGAGCTTCGACTGCGCGGCCGCCGAAAGCGGCGCCGTCGGCCTCGCCTTTCTAGACCGGGCCAGCCAACTCGGTGCTGCGGTCGACTGCATCATCCTCGACTACCAGATGCCCGGCATGAACGGCGCCGATGTCGCCAAGGCGATTTCCGCCGACAGCCGTCTCTCCGCCATCCCGGTGGTGCTGCTGACCTCCGTCGACCAGGTCGATTTCGGCAAGATGGTCATCGATTTCGGCATCGCCGCGCATCTCACCAAGCCGGCGCGCTCGGCCATCCTGCTCGGCACCGTCATCTCGGCCATCCAGAAAGCGCGGGCCCAGATCGGCAAGGCCCAGTTCGTTCGCGAGCCTGTTGTTCCGCAGGCGGCACCCGTGACGCCACCCGCCTTCACCGTCATTCGCGGCCCGGCAATTCCGGCGGCCACAGTGCCTGAATCGATCGCCACGCCAAACGGCCCGATCGATATTCTGATCGCCGAGGACAATGACGTGAACCAGCTGGTGTTCGGCCAAATCCTCAATGGGCTTGGCCTCAGCTACCGCATCGCCAGCAATGGCCGCACGGCCGTTGAGATGTACCGGGCGCTGCGGCCGAAGCTGATCCTCATGGACGTCTCCATGCCGGAGATGAACGGCTACGAGGCGACCCGCGCCATCCGGGCGGCGGAGGCAGCGAGTGGCAATCACACACCAATCATCGGCGTCACCGCTCACGCACTGAAGGGCGACCGCGACAAATGTATCGAGTCCGGAATGGACGACTATCTGCCCAAGCCGGTGTCGCCCGACCGCCTCGGCAGTAAGATCGGCACATGGCTCAGCGAAACGGTCGCGGTAAAGAGGGCTTGATCAAATCGCCGCGTCCAGACGATAGCGGTGCATCCAGTCGAGACTGGTCTCGTCGGAGAGCTTGGCGACGCCCGGCTTTACGTCGGCGGCATTCGGCGCCGGAACGCCCAGCGCCTTGCAGATGGATGACAATGCCGCTGCCGGATCGGCTGACAGGCGCTCATAGCCGATGCGCAGCGGGACGATCCCCTGCTCCGCGAACCAGACATTCCAGCTCGCGTCATAGGCTTCGAGTTCGGCAAGCTCGCGCTGGATCCGCTTGAAATCGTAGCGGGGTTCCTGCGGCGGTGCGACCCGTTCGATCTCGGTTCCGTCGGGCGCGATGTGCCAAAGCCCAGTCTGCTCGGCCTTGATCAGCGACACCGCCTGCGCCAGCTTGTTTTCGCGCGAAAGATGGATGTAGAGGATCCGGCCGAAGGCCTTTTCAAAGCGTGCTTTGTCCGATGGCAGGTCTGGGTAGATCCGGTCGAGGATGGCCGAGAGTTCACCCAGGTTTTCCCGCATCAGGCGCAAGCCGAAGACGCCTGTTCCGCCCCTTCCCGCGCTGATTGCCGCACCGAGATAGGCGACGTCGAAATCATGCGCGCTCATCGTCTCGGGATGCGGCAATTTCCACTCTTCTGCCCATTCCGCCTTGTCCTGCCGCCGGTAGAACGAGTGCGGATCGCCGGCTGTTTTCGTCGAGGCCAGAAGGCCGCACAGCAAGGTGCTTCCGGTTCTCGGCGTGCCGCAGATTATGTAGCCGTCAAGCATCTGGGACTCTGTCGCTTGTCATGGATTGGGCTAACCCCGCCAGGGCGCGGTGACACGCGCGCTTCGCGAAAGGCTCCAGTCTAGCCGCGCCGGAAGGGATAGAGGAATTGCTGCCAGTATCCGTTCGGAACGGGATGTCCGTGAATGCCGTAGCCGTTCGGCCAGCGCCCTTCGGGCATATGATGGGTGCCGAACAGCCGGTCGAGCAGCGGGAAATGGATGGCGAAATTTACGTCGATCGCTTCTTTTTCGAGGCCGTGATGCCAGTGGTGGTAACGCGGCGACACCAGCACCTTTTCGACTGGACCGAAACTGGTTCCGATGTTGGAATGGATGAACGACGAATAGACGTAGACGATCAATATATATACGTCTGGATAGCCGATTCATCGAACCCCAGCACGAACATCGGGGTGGCCGTCAGGCTGCGCAGCACGATGATTTCCAGGAAATGCATGCGCGCACCGGCAATCCAGTCCATCGACTTGGCGGAATGGTGCACGGCATGGAACTTCCACAGCCAGGGAATGCGATGAAAGGCCCGATGCACCCAATACTGGGCAAGGTCGGTCAGGAACATCACCGTCAGCAGTTGCACCAGCCACGGCAAGCCGTGGACCCAGGCGCGCACCGAACCAAGGGCGCCCTGTGAATTGACGAAGTTGGACGGCGCCAAGGTCAGGTAGGTCAAAATCTGCACCAGCAGCGACGAGACCAGATAGTAGAACAGGTCCTCGCGCCATTCGTCGCGGAACACGGTCTGATCCTTGTTGCGCGCGAAAAGACGTTCGAGCGGGACGAACAGCACACCCATGAACAAGGCGTTCAGGATGAAGAAATCGAGCCCGAAGAACACCCCGTCGATGTGCAGTTGATGGCGCACCGGAAGCATGCCGACCAGCGACGCCAGCAGCACAGTGAACATCGCTGCCGCGCCGAGCGTCTTTTGCCTGCGCAGCGTCATGCTGAGGATCGCCAGGATATAGCCGGAGATGAGGACGAAATAGAGCACCGGCTTGAAGAACAGCATCTGGTGGATGGGGGCCAGATCCGGCATCGATGTAAGCGACGGGTAGCGCAGCACGATGACCATCAGCAGGGCGGTGACCCCGGCAAGCAAGCCAATCGAGCCGGACAGCCAGCCAGAACCGAACGGCCGTTTGGCGCGCGGCGTTTCAAGTTCACTTACAACGCGTCTAAGGAAATTTGCCACCGCCCCCTATGCCCCGCCTTTTTGACGATCGCAAAAAAGCTCTCGTCGGAGATATCGACCTCTTTTGCTACAGCAGGGCTCATTAATATTTAATCGCCACGACCCTGCACATGACGGGTGACTATCGCTTTTGGGCGATTGGAAGAGCCATGATTGCAACAAAAGAACACCGGCCACTATAGTCGGAATCTTTCCTGGATGCGACGGGCGCATTCAAGCGGCGTCAGCCGGCTGGTGTCGACTTCGAGGTCGTAGTCCATGCCCTTGTGGACGCGTCCATATTGCCAGCGCGCCAGGCCAGGCAGCCTGTCGGCGCGCGCGGCCTCGCGCGCTTCCAGCACCTCCAGCGGCGCCATGACGCCGACCAGATGCAGGTCAAAGCTCGACAGCAACTTGCGGTGCTCCGCTATCTCGTCATTGAAGATCACGTCGTCGACAATGAGATTGTTGCCTTGCCCGGCCATGGCGGCGATGGCATGGCGCATGCCGCGCATGGCTCGCGCGCCGACCGGCCCGCTCCTGATCACCACCGACGGCTTGCCGTCTTCCAGCACGGTCTCAAAGGAAAACCCGTCGGCATGATCCTGCAGCGCCGGCGGCAGCATGTCGATGAAAGCATCCATCTGGACATGCAGGAAGGGCTCGGTGGCGATTGTTTGCAGCGCCCTGGCGATCGAGCTTTTGCCGGCGCTGCCGACGCCATTAAGCAGGACGATTTTGGCCGTCATGTCGCCCCCTATCGGTTGCGCACGACGATACAGGCGCCGCCGACGCTTTGCAGTTTCTGGCAGATGACGTTGGCGGCGGCACGGTCGTCGACGCCGATCCTGACGGCGTAGATGCCGCGTCGGCCGATCGGCGTGCGCACCCGGCTGACCACCGGGTCACGACCGGAAAGCAGCGCCGGAAACCGGCTCCTGACCCTCAGCCACTGATTGATCGCAGCTCCCCTGCGGAAATTGCCGGCCACCTGGACGCCCCATGGCTTCACATTGATCGAGGCCATCGCCACGGTTCTGGACATGATCACCGGCAGCTTGCGGCAGGCGACGGGAAAGCTGGTTTTCGCGTCGAGCGGCTCGATCGTTCCGGCGTAGGCGCTGTCGGAGAACTTGTCGGCCGGTTCGCCCATGATGTCGAAGACGTAGCTCTCGGTCTCCATGGGCAAGAAGCCGCCCGAACCCAGCCAGCGCGAAACGCGGCTCTCGCCGGCATTGTAGGCAGCCGCCGCCAGGCCGAGATTGCCGAAGCCGGTCTTCATTTCGGCGAGATATTTCGCCGAAGCCGGGATCGCCTGGTCGATGTCGAAAGGATCGGCCAGCCCGCGCATCTTGGCGGTGCTCGGCATGAACTGGGCGATCCCTTCGGCACCGACCGGGCTAACCGCATTGGGATCGAAGCGGCTTTCTTTCCAGATCAGCCGGGCGAAGTAATCCTTCGGCAGGCCGTTCCGCTCGGCATGCGTCTCGATCAGGTCACAGACATGGCCGATCAATCGTTTCGCCGCCGAGCGCGATTGCGGTGGATCGGCAAGCGCCTGTCCGGCACTCAGCCCGCAGAACAGGATCACACCGGCTTTGAGCAGCCCCCGCATGGCTCATTCGGCCGCGGCTTTGCCGTGCTGTCCAAACCGCTGCTCGATATAGTCGGCAACCATTTTTTCGAAATCGGCGGCGATCGACGGACCGCGCAGCGTCGCCGACTTCTTGCCGTCGACGAAGACGGGTGCGGTCGGCATCTCGCCGGTGCCGGGCAGCGATATGCCGATATCGGCGTGCTTGGATTCGCCGGGGCCGTTGACGATGCAGCCCATCACCGCGACCTTGAGGTTCTCGACGCCGGGATATTTCTCCCGCCAGACCGGCATGTTCTTGCGCAAATCGGCCTGGATGTTCTGGGCGAGCTCCTGGAACACGGTGGAGGTCGTGCGACCGCAGCCGGGGCAAGCGGCGACGATCGGCACGAACTGACGGAAGCCCATGGTCTGCAGCAGTTCCTGCGAGACCTGCACCTCGCGCGTGCGGTCGCCATTCGGCTCCGGCGTCAGCGAGATGCGGATGGTGTCGCCAATGCCTTGCTGCAAGAGGATGCCCATGGCAGCCGACGAGGCGACGATGCCCTTGGATCCCATGCCGGCTTCGGTGAGGCCAAGATGCAGCGCATGGTTGGAGCGCGTGGCAAGCTCGGCATAGACGGCGATCAAATCCTGCACGCCGCTGACCTTGGCCGACAGGATGATCTTTTCGCGGGCGAGGCCTATCTCTTCGGCCATTTCGGCCGACAGGATGGCCGACTGCACGATCGCTTCGCGGGTTACTTCCTGCGCCGTCAGCGGAAAGCCTTGGCGCTGGTTTTCGTCCATCAGCCGGGTGAGCAGCTCCTGATCGAGCGACCCCCAATTGACGCCGATGCGCACCGGCTTGTCATGCCTGATCGCCATTTCGACGATCGCGGCGAACTGGCGGTCCTTCTTGTCCTTGAAGCCGACATTGCCAGGATTGATGCGGTATTTGGCCAGCGCCTCGGCACAGGCCGGATGATCGGCCAGCAGTTTGTGGCCGATATAGTGGAAGTCGCCGACCAGCGGCACATTGATGCCGAGCCGCTCGAGCCGTTCGCGGATGCGCGGCACGGCGGCGGCGCTCTCGTCACGATCGACGGTGATGCGCACGATCTCGGAGCCAGCGCGATGCAAAGCCGCAACCTGCGCGACGGTCTGGTCGATATCGGCCGTGTCGGTGTTGGTCATCGACTGCACGACGACCGGCGCGCCGCCGCCGACGACCACGCCGCCGACATCGACGCCGACCGATGTCCGGCGCGCAAAGGGGGAGGAAAAATACCCGGTCATGCCGGCAGCCTCTTGATCACCCGAGCGACATACGTCCACGTCGACGCACGCTCAATCAGCTATCAGCGCATAGCGCTGAGGTTCGGGCATGAGGTGGAGGAGCAAAGATGGCTTGTCAATGGCGACAGACAAGCAGAGCCGCCAAATCGCAGCAGCGCGGTGACCCCACAGACGGGTTTCGCCAGCCAACAGTATCGGAATCAGTAGCAAAAACAGGCCTCCGGCGGCATGTCGCCACCGGAGCGATAGTCACGCGCCAAGGCGGCGCGTCTAATCCTGGAAGGGCGTCAGTGTCTCGTCGGTTTCGCCTTCAGTTTTTCAATCTCGTCCTTGAGTGCCAGCTTGCGTCGCTTCAGATTCACGATTTCGAGGTCGTCGACCGATGGATGGTTCATCGCATCGTCGATCTCGCGTTCGATATCACCGTGTTTCCGCTGTAACTCATCAAGATGGGATGCAAGAGACATGATTGGTTCTCCCTTTCATGGTTTCCTCGATTGCAGCCGTCAAAGGCACGTCCACCGCAGGTCGCATCTGTGACGGCACCATGACAGTCTGCCACCATCCGGCTGCGATGTCGAATGCTGCGTGGTAGCATTCCACGACAATGTGATATGTGATATTGGCTGCGCGCCGGCGGCAATTGATGCCGCCCCCGCCCAATCATGCCCATTGCCGGGCGCCGCAGACATGCAGACGGTAGAGAATGTCCGACCAGGAAAAGGCCGATGTCCGCCTCGAATTTTCCCGCCTGAAGCAGGAGCATGCCGATTTCGACGCGGCCATCAATGCGATGATCGCCATGGGCTGCGACCCCTTGCAGATCCAGCGCATGAAGAAGAAGAAGCTTTTCCTCAAGGACCGGCTGATGGCGCTGGAAGACAAGATCATTCCGGACATCATCGCTTAGCCGACGGCCTCGGGGCCTAACTGCTCACCCCGCTATCGACAGCCGCGCCGCGCGATGGCGCAGCAACGTCAGCAATTCGTCGGTCTTCTCCGCTGAAGTGTCGATCGGCACCACCAGGCACAGCGTCGCCTCGACCTTGCCGGCGGCCGCGAAGACAGGGGCGGCCAGGCATTTGGTGTAGGCGTCGACCAGCCCCGAAGTGATGCAATAGCCGGTCGTTCTGGCCGTCGCGATATCGGCAATGAAGTCGTCGAACTGCAGCCTGCGGCCGTCGGGCAGCAAAAGGTCGTCTTCCGAGACCATGTCCTGGATGGCGGCCCTTTCCAATCCGGCCAGAAGCAGCCGCCCCGATGCCGTCCATGGCAGCGGGATCTGCAGGCCGGTGGCCGAGCTGATGCGGAACGGCCTGGTGCCGGGGCTGGAATGGACGATGGTATAGCGCCCGCTTTGCAGCATGCACAATTCGGAGGTCTCGCTGGTCTCGCGCGACAGATTGTCGACCTCCTGCCGGCCCCGCCTAAGCAGGTCGTTGCCCCTCACATAGTCCATTCCATAGAGGTAGAGCTTCTTGCCGAAATAGACCCGGTTGCCGTCGCCCTCCATCTCCAGGAGACCCGCATCGACCAGCGAACGCACCAGCGTATAGGTGGTGGAGCGCGGCGCATTCACCCCCTTGGCGAGATCGCCAATGCCGATGGCGCGCTGCGTAGCATGCAGGAAGTCCAGGATCTCCAGCACCCGGTTGAGGCCCTTCTCGCGCGAGCCGGAGGTCTTGTCGGGCGTCGGGCTCTCGGCTGGACCAAGCTCCGCCCGATCCGTGAGTCCATTGCTATCTTGCATAACTGATTCCTGATGTTAGTATCTGTCTTGTATAGGATACATATGTCTATTGTAAGAGACAATTCAGGTCGGCGACACGTGTGTCTGTAGGGGAACTCAAACAACAGGAGGTCGCAGTGAACGACGCATCCAAGCGAGATTTTCTGAAACTGGGCATGGCCGGGCTTGCAACGGCGGGCGTGATGACCGCTGTCAGCGCCGAAAAGGCGGCGGCACAAGCCGCATCCGACAGCGTTCTGCGCACCGCGCTTGACCGCGGCAAGCTGATCGTCGGCACCGGCAGCACCAACGCGCCATGGCATTTCGAAAACGATGCCGGCGAGCTAGTCGGCATGGACATCACCATGGGCCGCATTCTGGCCAAGGGCCTGTTCGACGATCCGAGCAAGGTCGAGTTCGTCATGCAGGATCCGGCGCAGCGCATCCCCAATGTCACCACCAACAAGGTCGACATTACCATCCAGTTCATGACCATGACCGCGCAGCGCTCGCAGCTGATCCACTTCTCCAGGCCATACTATGTCGAGGGCGTCGCCCTGCTGACGCTGCCGACGGCGGAAAACAAGACCTTCGACAAGCTGCTCGCCGGTGGTTCGGCGACGCGCATCTCGATCCTGCAGAATGTCGATGCCGAAAGCTCGGTCCATTACGCCCTGCCGGAGGCGCAGGTGCTGCAGATCGACACTCAGGCCAATGTGCTGCAGGCACTGGAATCGAAACGCGCCGATGCCGCCGCTGTCGATCTTTCAACCGTGCGCTGGCTGGCCTCGCGCAACCCCGACAAATATTTCGATGCCGGCAAGAGCTGGTACTCGATGCTCTACGGCGCGGCGGTCAGGCAGGGCGACCTGGACTGGCTGACCTTCGTCAACCAGACCTTCACCATCGCGATGTTCGGCCATGAGACCACACTCTACGACGCCGCCTTCAAGGACTATTTCGGCCAAGAGCCGCCGGCCCGCCATCCCGGTTTCCCGGTTGTCTGACAAGTGCTGGCGGAAGGGTTAGCCCTTCCGCCTTCTAGTTCGCATCCCCTTGGTTATTGCCGGAGACGCATGGGCTATACGCTCAACTTCAACCTGATCTGGCGCCATTTCGACAAGCTGTGGGGCGGCCTTCTGCTCAGCCTCGAGCTTGCCGTGATTTCGATTGCCATCGGCGTCGTCATCGGCCTGGTGCTGGCGGTCTGGTATGTCTCGGCCGGACGCGTGGTGCGCGCCATCATTGCGGCTTACGTCGAATTCATCCGCAACGTGCCGCTGATCCTGCTCGTCTATCTTGTCTTCTACGGCCTGCCGACGGTGATCGACGTCGCCTACGACGCGCCGACCTCGTTCGTGCTGACGCTGTCGGTCTATAGCGGCGCCTATCTGGTCGAGGTGTTCCGCTCCGGCCTCGAAGCCGTGCCGCGCGGCCAGCTCGATGCCGGCAAGGCGATCGGGCTCACGCCTTGGCAGCGGCTGGTTCATGTGCGCCTGCCGACCATGCTGCGCATCACGCTGCCGGCGCTGTCCAACACCTTCATCTCGCTGTTCAAGGACACGTCGATCGCCTCGGTGATCTCGGTGCCCGAGCTCACCTTCGGCGCCCAGTGGATCAACTTCAACACCTTCCGCATCGTCGAGGTCTATCTGGTGACGACGGCGATGTACCTGGTGACCGGCTACACCCTGCTCTTCGGGCTGCGGCTGGTCGAACGCCGGTTCAGGGCTGCGCGCTGACATGCTGAGCCAGATCCTCTACGCCGTACCGTTCCTCGCCCAGGGCTTCGCCATCACCTTGTGGGTGTCGCTGCTGGTCGTGGTGCTGTCGCTGATTGCCGGCGTCGCGCTCGGCGTCGGCCTGGTCTACGGCCCGGCGCCGCTGCGCTGGGCCGTGCGCATCTTCTCCGACACCATCCGCGGCATCCCGATCCTGGTGCTGATGTTCTTCGTCTATTACGGCCTGCCGGCCATCGGCCTGCATCTGCAATCCTTCTCGGCGGCGGTGCTGGCGCTCACCTTGTTTAAGACCGCGCAGGTCATTGAGTATCTCCGCGGCGCCGTCGGCTCCATTCCCAAAGGGCAGTCCGAGGCGGCGATGGCGATTGGGCTGACCTTCCGCCAGCGGCTCACCTACCTCATCTTTCCGCAGGCCTTCCGGCGCTTCCTGCCGCCCTGGATCAACGGCGTCACCGATGCGGTCAAGGGCAGCGCCCTGGTCTCGCTGCTCGGCATCACCGACCTGATGCAGGCGATCAACCAGGTCATCGGCCGCACCTATGAGGCGATGCCGCTCTACATCCTCGGCGCCTTGATCTATTTCGCCGTCAACTATGCGCTTTCCTACGCCAGCCGGCGGCTGGAACGGCGCTTTGCCTTCATCCGGGACTAGCACGATGGCCACAAGCTCGAACGACAATGCTGCCCTTCTCGACATTGCCGGGGTCTCGAAAGCCTTTGGTTCGGTCGAGGTGCTTCGCTCGGTCAGCCTCAAGGTGGACAGGGGCGAAGTGGTCACCGTCATCGGCCCTTCCGGCAGCGGCAAAACCACCCTGCTGCGCTGCGTCAACTTTCTCGAAAGCTACGACTCAGGCTCGATCCGCATCGACGGCAAGGAGGTCGGTTTTCGTGAGGCCGGCGCGCGCCAGCGGCGCAGCGAGCGCGACCTTGCCAATATGCGCGCCGAAACCGGCATGGTGTTCCAGAGCTTCAACCTGTTTCCGCACCTCACCGCCGCCGGCAACATCATGCTCGGCCTCACCAAGGTGCGCGGCAAGAGCAAGGCCGAGGCGCGCCAGATCGCCGAGCATTGGCTGAGCCGCGTCGGCCTCGCCCACAAGGCCGACAGCCTGCCGGCGGAACTCTCCGGGGGCCAGCAGCAGCGCGTCGGCATAGCGCGGGCAGTCGCCATGGAGCCAAAGATCCTGCTGCTCGACGAGATCACCTCCGCGCTCGATCCCGAATTGGTCGGCGAGGTGCTGGCCGTTGTGCGCAGCCTGGCCGAAGACGGCATGACAATGGTGATGGTCACGCACGAGATGGCCTTTGCCCGCGACGCTTCGAGCCGCATTGTCTTCATGGCCGATGGCGGTGTCAGCGCTGTTGGCCCGCCGAAGGAGATCCTTGCCGAAGAGACCACCAATGAGCGCCTGCGCTCTTTCCTGGCGCGGTTCCGCGCCTCGCATTTCTGACATGGGCGGCCCAAAGCAATTCCAGGAAAAGTGTAAGCGGTTTTCCCGGGAAAAGCGCGAAGCGCTTTCCCTTGGGAATTGCGTAAAACAACAGGCCGGCCCAAGGAGAATTCTTCCATGACGCCTTACATCCGGCTCGCCGAGCTCGGCCTGATGCTGCCCGAGCCGCCGACGCCGATCGCCAATTTCGTCACCCATGCCGAGAGCGGCCGGCTGATCTTTCTTTCGGGTCAAGGGCCGCTGCGCGCCGACGGCACGCTGTGCACCGGCAAGGTCGGCGAGGACGTCACCGTCGAGCAGGCCTATGAGCATGCCCGCCTCACCGGCCTCAACCTGCTCGCCGTCATGCACGCCGCCGCCGGCGATCTCGGCCGCATCGTGCGCGTCGTCAAATTGCTCGGCTTCGTCAATGCGACGCCGACCTTCAGCGACCACCCGAAAGTGGTCAATGGCTGCTCGGACCTGTTCGCCAGCGTCTTCGACAAGATCGGCGGCCATGCACGCTCGGCGATCGGGGTCGGCTCGCTGCCTGGAAACATCACCGTCGAAATCGAAGCGGTCGTCGAGATCGCCGCCTGACAGTCAAGGGATTGCTGAACATGAAAACCTATTCCGACACCGGCTCCAACACCACGATCCGTGAACGACTGGGACTGAGGCCGATCATCAACGTCTCCGGCACGATGACGACCCTCGGCGCCTCGATCATCGTTCCCGAGGCGATCAGCGCCATGGCCGAGATCGCCTCGCAATGGGTGGAGATGGACGATCTGCAGCGCGCCGCAAGCGTGATCACCGCCCGCCTCACCGGCGGCGAGGCCGGCTTCATCACCGCCTGCTGCGCCTCAGGCATCACCATGGCGATCGCCGGGGCGATGACCGGCACCAATTTGCTGGCGATCGAACGGCTGCCCGACGATACCGAAGGGCTGAAGTCCGAAGTCGTCATCCAGCTCGGCCATATCGTCAATTACGGCGCACCGATCGACCAGTCGATCCGCGTCGCCGGCGCCAAGGTCATTCCGGCCGGCACGGTCAGCGTCACGCAGGATTATCATGTGCGCGAGGCTATCAACGAGCGCACGGCGGCGGCGCTCTACGTCGTGGCGCACCACACCGTGCAATACGGCATGCTTTCCCTTGAGGAATTCTGCGATATCTGCCACGCCAGGGGCGTGCCGGTGATCGTCGATGCGGCTTCCGAATATGACCTGCGCAGCTTCCTGGCGCGCGGCGCCGACATCGTCGTCTACAGCGGCCACAAATTCCTTTCGGGGCCGACCAGCGGCATCGTCACCGGTCGCAAGGATCTGGTCCGCGCCGCCTATCTGCAGAACCGCGGCGTCGCCCGCGCCATGAAGGTCGGCAAGGAAAGCATCGCCGGCACCATCGCGGCGCTCGAAGCCTGGGAAAAGCGCGACCATGCCGGCATCCGCCGACGCGAGGAAGCGGCGCTCCATCTATGGAGGGATTCGCTGCAGGGAATACCCGGCATCGTCGCAAACATCATTCCCGACCCGACCGCCAATCCGCTCGACCGGCTGCAGATCTTTGTCTTGCCCAAAAGCCGCTTCACCGCCGCCGGCCTCGCCTCGGCATTGGCGGCCGGATCGCCGCCCATCATCGTGCGCAACCACGAGGCCGAGCGCGGCCATTTCTTCCTCGACCCGTGCAATCTGCACCCCGGCGAGGCCGAGATCGTCGCCGAGCAGCTGCGCGCCGTGCTCACCGCGGCCGACAGGCCGGCGGATGCGATGAGACAGCCGCGAAAGGATTCATCCGGCGCCCTGCGCTGGCCGGACTAGGCTGCGGCGGCCGCCATCCTTGCGGGCCAGCCCGAATTCCGCTAAGGCGCGCCTTTACCGCCGGGAGCATGCGCTTGACCGACCACCGCGCCGACGTCGCCATCATCATGGGCAGCCAGTCCGACTGGGCGACGATGCGCCACGCCGCCGAAACGCTGGAGGCGCTGGGCATTCCGCACAAGCGGCTGATCGTCTCCGCCCACCGCACCCCGGACCGCCTCTATGATTTCGCCAAGGGCGCCAAGGCGGCCGGCTACAAGGTGATCATCGCCGGGGCCGGCGGCGCCGCCCACCTGCCCGGCATGACGGCGGCTCTGACGCCGCTGCCGGTGTTCGGCGTGCCGGTCGAATCGAAGGCGCTGTCAGGCCAGGATTCGCTGCTCTCCATCGTCCAGATGCCGGCCGGCATTCCGGTCGGCACGCTTGCCATCGGCAAGGCGGGTGCGGCCAACGCCGCCCTTCTGGCGGCCGCCGTGCTGGCGCTGAACGACGAAGAACTTGCCGCCCGCCTGGATGCCTGGCGCACCGCCCAAACCGCCAGGGTCGCCACCGAACCGACGGACGCGCCGTGAGTCTGCCCGCGGGATCGAGCATCGGCATCATCGGCGGCGGCCAGCTCGGCCGCATGCTGGCTGTTGCCGCAGCGCGCCTCGGCTACCGCACAATTATCCTCGAACCGCAGGCCGATTGCCCGGCGGCTCAGGTCGCCAACCGCCAGATCACCGCCGCCTATGACGATGCGGACGCCCTTGCCGAACTGGCGGCAGTCAGCGCCGTCGTCACCTACGAATTCGAGAATGTGCCGGTAGCGGCTGCCGGCGCGCTCGCCGCCAAGGTCCCGGTCTATCCGCCACCCAGGGCGCTGGAAGTCGCCCAGGACCGGGTGGCGGAGAAGCTATTCCTGAACGGCATCGGCATCAGGACAGCGGATTTCCGCTCCGTCGACAATGACGACGAGCTGACGGCGGCGCTGAGAGAGTTCGGTGGCAGCGGCATCTTGAAAACCCGCCGCATGGGCTATGACGGCAAGGGCCAGCGCGTCTTCCGCAACATGGAGACGGGCGGCTTTGCCGGTACATGCGAGACCATGGGCAATGTGCCGCTGATCCTCGAATCCTTCGTCGCTTTCGAGCGCGAAATCTCGGTCATCGCCGCGCGCGGGTTGGACGGCGCGGTCGCCGCCTACGATCCGGCTGAGAACGTCCACCGCGACGGCATCCTGCATACCTCGACCCTGCCGGCCCAGATCAGGCTGGAGACGGCGGCGACGGCACAGGGGTCGGCAGCGAAAATCCTGTCGGCCCTCGACTATGTCGGCGTCATCGGCGTCGAGTTCTTCGTTCTTGCCGATGGCACGCTGCTGGCCAACGAAATGGCGCCGCGCGTGCACAATTCCGGCCACTGGACGGAAGCCGCCTGCATCGTTTCGCAATTCGAGCAGCATATCCGCGCCATTGCCGGCCTGCCGCTGGGCAACCCTGGCCGGCATTCAAACTGCGTCATGGAAAACCTGATCGGCGACGATGTGCTGCGCGTACCCGCTTTGCTCGCCGAGCCCGATCTGATGCTGCATCTCTACGGCAAGGCGGAAGCGCGCCCAGGCCGCAAGATGGGCCATTTCACGCGCATCAGCCGCCGTAGCTAAGCCATTCCGGCACTTTGCGCGAGGGCGTGGCTCGAGCCCTATTGCAGCTCGTCGTTCAGATCTCCGTCCTCGTCGGGGCTGGCGCAACTCGCATCGCCTTCCCTACAATTGGCGCCCGCGGTGAGCTGTTTGATGCGCTGGTCCGTCAGTTCGGTCAGGCATTGTGAAACCTCCATCGGATGGATGGAGCCGCCCTCGCTGTCTGTCGTCGTATAGGCGCATTCGGCGTCGCGGAAGGCGATCCAGGCGCGTTGCGCGACCTGCAGCAGCTTCCTGCCCTTGTCGTCGTTGCGACCGACGAGATCCTTGTAGGCCTGGTTGAGCTTGGCATCGGCGGCCCGATAGTCCTCGCCGGCGCAGATGTTCATCATCTGCTGGCTGTCGTCGTTGCGGTCGCATTCCTGCGCCTGCGCGATGGAGGCGGCTGCCATAACGGCAAGGCTCGCGGACACAAACAACAGGCGCATGGAGGTCTCCAAATCGGCTTGCGGGTGCCGCACCATTCCAGCCCGCCTTCGGCCGCGCAATGGCGTGGAGCCGAGATGGCGGATATTTGATGGCCAAAGCCATTCTCGGCCTCTATCCAGCACGCTTGCGGTTGACACGGGCAAGGCTCCTCGTTTATGAGCCACCGCAAGTTCAAAGGCGCGCTTTTCAGGCGCGCCTTAATAATTCGGCCCGGACAGGGCCCAGACCGACGGGCAAGACCATGAAGATCAAGAATTCGCTCAAGGCGCTGAAGGCGCGTCACCGCGACAACCAGCTGGTTCGCCGCAAGGGCCGCGTCTACATCATCAACAAGACCGCTCCACGCTACAAGGCGCGCCAGGGCTGAGTGTTCGGCCGGAGGCTCGTTGCCTCCGTCCATACGATGGTAATTGCCTGGTTTCAGGCACTTTCACGCTAATTTCAGTTTGACGATCCGCCGTCCGGGGTTAGATTCCGGCGATGCGGATTCTTTTTGCATTTTTGGCGACCCTGTTTCTTTTCGGCGTCGCTCCGGCGTCGGCGGACGATCCGCCGGCAAAGCCGCCGGTTGCCCTGACCAGGGAAGCCAGGCTCGACCAACTGTTTGCCGAGCTGAAGCGCGAGCGCAACGAAAAGGCGGCCGAGCGCATCGCCGGGCGCATCTGGGGCGAATGGTTCCAGTCCGGCAGCGCCTCGATCGACCTGATGATGCAATGGTCGCAAAAGGCGATGGACGACCAGAAGTTCGACGTCGCCCTCGACTTTCTCGACCAGGTCGTCATCCTGCAGCCAAAATATGCCGAAGGCTGGAACCGGCGCGCCACCGTGCATTACATGATGAAGAATTTCGGGAAATCGATGTCCGACATCGACCAGACGCTGCAGCTGGAACCACGCCATTTCGGCGCGCTTTCGGGCCTGGCCCAGATCATGGCCGCCACCGGCCACAAGCAGTCGGCGCTCGAAGCCTGGCAGAAGGTGCTGACTATCTACCCGATGATGCGCAGCGCCCAGGACCAGGTCGCGGCAATTTCGGAAGAGCTTGCCGGCGAAGGAATTTGATTAGGCAGTAGGAATTAGGGATTAGTCAGTAGTCAGTAGTCAGTGGAGAAGATTGGTCGAGACGCCACCTCCCTACTCCCTACTCCCTACTCCCTACTCCCTACTCCCTACTCCCTACTCCCTACTCCCTAGAACTTATCCCCCTCCACCCCCGTATCTCCGCGCATGAACCTCATTTACGCCGCCTGTGCTTTGCTC
>NZ_JAMYQZ010000056.1:0-42619 GCF_040321145.1 Mesorhizobium sp. M0514 | reverse complement strand
CCCCTTCGTTAAGGGGTCCCGTTTGGACGAAAATCACCCCTCAAACAGGGTCCTCATTCCATGAAAAATCACAGTCTGCAGGCTTTGCCCCGTGCTCGCGAAGTCCGTGCTGGCCGACAGCCAGAGGCCACTGGCGCACTCGACTGGATTACCATCCAGGCTCGCGATTGCCCACTCGAAGGAGGCGCGGCCGGAGACTGAGTTCGTAAGCCGGAGGGGATCTACAAAAGATGAAAGGGTGAGTTGCGAGAATCCGGGAAGCGCCAGGATGACCACTCGATACGCCTCCACATCGCCCCTTTTGGCAGCCGCCTAAAGTCCCGACGAACGTCGCAAGCTCGATTCACCGCCAAAAATGGTGCATTCATTCGGTCATATCTTCCCTAATGGGTCGTCGACATGCGCTGGCGGACATACGAGACTGGCCACGCGGCCGTCGGTTGGTAGTGTCGTGCTTGCGCTTCATGAAGTCCTTGGCGCTCTCGACCGCCACCGCCGCATCGCGGCAACGGGCGTCTGGGCCGACGGCCTTGCCGAATTCCTCATTGAGCGGCGCGCCGCCAACCAGCACGACATAGTCGTCGCGGATGCCCTTTTCCTTCATCGTGTCGATGACGACCTTCATGTAGGGCATAGTCGTGGTCAGCAGCAGACATGCCGATGATGTCAGGCTGGTGCTTTCGATGGCGTCGAGGTATTTTTCGACTGCATGGTCGATGCCGAGATCGATGACGTCGAAGCCAGCGCTTTCAATCATCATGCCGACCAGGTTCTTGCCGATGTCGTGGATGTCGCCCTTGACGGTGCCGATCTCACCATCTTGTCCTGCCTCGGCGCGCCGTCGGCGATAAGCAGCGGCCGTAGGATGAACATGCCGGCCTTCATGGCCTTGGCCGACAGCAGCACTTCCGCCACAAAGAGAATGCCCTCGCCGAAACCCTCGCCGACAATGCGCATGCCTTCGACCAGCGCTTCGGCCATCACCGTGTCGGGCTGCCAGCCGCGCTCGATAAGGATGTGTTCAGCCCGTTATAAACGTTGTCGCGCATCTGCTGCACAAGTTTGTGGAAGCTTAGACAGGATGACGTTTTCGCCGGACATGATGGGATCGTGCCTCTCAACTTGACGAAAGGTCGGTACCCGCCACGTGGCGGGTACCGACTAGGCTTGCGGTGCAGCCTTGGGAGGTGATCCGGCGGACGGGCTGGCCTTGCGCACGACAATCTTGGTGAATGCCTGCTTGTATCGAACCTGGAGGATGTCGAATCCCCCAGGAACCCCCTCTAGTTGTCGCTTCCAAGACGCGACAATTGCGAAAGCCGCAGTATGCCCGCTCCGAACGCTATGCCAATGCCAGAAGGGATCGGCTGTCGTATGAGCTTGCCTATGCGTCCAGCCAGACGTTTTGAAGATCGATCTCGTAGGTCTGGTGCATGCCGTAGTTCTTCAGCTTCTTGCTCATATGACAGTAAAGCTTCTGTCAGTACGGCTGGATGATGATACCGGAATCCTGCAGGATCTGCTCGACGTCCTTCATGACCTCCTTACGCTTGCCGGGGTCGCTGATCGAAAGAGCTTCTTTCAACTTGGCGTCGAACTCGGGATTGGCGTACCCCAGGCTTCGCCCGAGCGATAAGCCAGAGCGAGCGTCTGGACTGCCAGCGGACGCATATACCAAATGGTGAGCGAATAAGGATATTTCGTCCAGTCGTTCCAGAACGTCGAGCCAGGCAATACCGTTCGCTTCACCTTGATACCGGTTTCCCGTAGCTGACCGGCAATCGCATCCCCTGTGGCCTTCTGCCAGTCGTCTTCGATGGTGATCAGTTCGTGCTCGTAATCGGCCTGTCCGGCTTCCGCCATCAGCTTCTTGGCGCCGGCGGCGTCACGTGCCTTTTTTGGAAGCGGGAAATACTCGGGCTGAATTGGACTGACGTGGTGATTCTCTCCGACCGTGCCGCGACCGTTGTAGCCGAGCTGCAGCACGGCGTTATTGTCAACCGTCATCTGCAGACGGTTGCGCACCCTTTGGTCGTCATACGGTTTGTGCGCGACGTTAGTGCGCGCAACAACAGTGGTCGCCGTCGCCACCTCGGACTTGACCAAGCGATCTTGCCGAGTGCATCGATATAGTCGGACGGGGTCTCGTAATCCAAATCGATTTCGCCGGAGTCGAACGCCGAGATCGTAGCGGTGAAATCCTGGCCGTAGTCGATGAACTGTACGCCGTCGAGCGGCGCTTCTCCACCCACCATTTGCCATTCTCGCGGCGCTTGACGACCGCTTTCTGGCCGACATCGTAGGTTCGAATGGTCCCGTACCGATCGGCTTCTTGACCGGATCGGCGGCGTCCTTGTCGAAGTTGCGATGCACGACGAGAGCCGGGTAGTCCGTGAAGCCAGGGATGATTGATATGTCGGCCCGTTCAGCTTCAGCTTCACGGTGTAATCATCGACCTTTGTGATCGCGCCATCCTTCGCCTTGCCGGTCTTGTCGTCGATCAGAGAACCCATGCGCGCTGCCATGGAGTTACCGGCAACACCCTTTTCACACCACCGGGTAATGTTGAAGACGACATCGTCAGCATCAAAGCCGTCGCCGTTGTTCCACGTCACGCCCTTGCGCGCGTGCAGAACGTATTCGGTGGCGTCATCGTTGACGTCCCAGCTCTCGAGCAGAACCGGTTCGAATGTGAACTCGTGCGTGTATCGCACCAAAGGCTCAAGCCAGCAGCGAGAAACATTTGCCATTTCTCCCCATCGTATGTGCGCGGGTCCTTCTGACCCTTGACGGACATAGCCACGCGCAGCGTTCCGCCCTTCTTCGGCTCTTCAGCGAAGGCCGGCTGCGGCAAAGCAAGGCCCGCCATGCCGTAGGCCATGGTGGCCGATGCGCCGAACACGCTCGCGATTGCAAGGAACTCGCGCCGGTCCATCCGGCCCTCGCGAGCGTCCTTGGCCATTTCGTCGACGGACGCAGGAACGCGTCCGCCATTCGACTTGAAGTTTTTCATGCTCTCCTCCTGTTCTTGTTCCCATTCACGGTCCAAAACGCATGCTCCGTGAGGCGAGGTTGTCGCCTCGCTGGCTTCTTAGGATCTGGCTCGCGTCCTATTCGGGTCGTAGAGCGCCTCGCTGCGAAGGACAGCTTTGCTGACACCCGCCTTGGCTTCGACAACCACCTGCTGTCCGTCATTGGCCAGTTCCGAAATGACGTATCCTTGCGCCAGGGCCTTCCTGACGGTGAAGCCTTTGGCGACCGATGTGACGGTGCCGGCTTTTCTGCCATCGACCGTGATGTCGGCGCCGAGCTCCAGCGGCACATCAAGGTCGGCGGTCTCGACCAGCATGAGGCGCCTTGACGGCCCCTGCTCCATCTGGCGCGCGATGACGTCGCGGCCGATGAAATCGGGTTTGTCAAGGCGGACAGTCCATTCGAGGCCCGCTTCGACAGGGGTATTGCCCGTCGAAAGATCAAGACCATACAGGGGAAACTTCTTCTCCATCCTTAGGGTAGCGAGCGAGCCCAGTCCGCAAGCCTTCACGCCCAGGTCGGCTCCGGCCTCGATAAGGCGGTCCCAGACGTGCTCGGCGTACTCAGAGGGATAGAACAACTCATAGCCGAGCTCGCCCGAGTAGCCGGTGCGGGAGATCATCGCGTCGGGGACACCCGCCAGGTCGCCCATGACGAACCTGAAGTACTTCAGCTTGGACGCTGAGAGATCGGCATCGGTGAGCCTTGAAAGAAGTGCTCGGGATTTCGGGCCCTGCACCGACATGTAAGCAAAGCGAGCGCCATAATTGATGACCTGGACCCGAAGTTCGCCAGCCACCTCGCGTATCCAAGCTTCGACCGACACGAACCGCGACGGTGTGGGACAAACCCTGAATGTGTCGTCTGCCATACGGTAAACCAACAGGTCGTCGATCATCCCGCCCTCGGCGTTGCAGAGCGAGGTGTAGACAACGCCTGACGGTCGGACGCGCCCGATGTCGTTGACGCACAGCTTCTGCATCACGTTGAGTGCGTCCGGTCCGGTCACTTCCAGGAAGTACTGCGAGTAGACGTCGAAGAGACCGACGTTTTCTCGAGCGGCTATGTGCTCTGCTTCAATGGACCCGAAGTGCAAGGCGGCTGCGAAGCCGATGCGGTCCACGAACTCCGCGCCAAGGGCCGCGTGCTTGTGATAATAGGGCGTGCGGCGGATCATCGCCATCTGGTCTGTCCTTCTAAATGTTGATGGTGGCGCGCGCTCATCGCATCCGCTTCCCTTGGTCCTTAAGAATTTCCCGCGCTGCGTTGTGGCCAGGAATGCCGGATACGCCGCCTCCTGGATGAGTGCTCGAGCCGCACTGATAGAGTCCTCGGATCGGCGACCTGTAGTCGGAGTAGTGAGCAGCCGGCCGCTTGAAGAAGAGTTGGTCAGGTGCGAGTTCGCCATGGAAGATGTGGCCGGAGGGTAGGTTGACCCGGCGTTCGATCTCGTCGGGCGTGAGCACATCCATGGCAATGACGTCGCCCGAAAAGCCTGGCGCAAAGCGGTCCATGGTGGCCATCACGTTCTTGACGAGGTTCGGCCTCTCAGCTTCCCAGTTGGACGACTTCAGGTCGCATGCGGCGTGCCCGCCGAAGACGTTGAGAACGTGCTTGCCTGCAGGAGCAAGGGTGTCGTCGACCGCCGTAGGGGCAACAGGCGTCAGGAACGGCTCTGTGGAATACCAGCCGTCCTTGGCATCTGTATACGAGCGGTCCAAATATTCGACGTCGGGCGCGATGTGCACGTATGTCGGGTAGGTGAAGCTGCCGAGAGCCCCGTCCGCGATCGCCTTGTCGAGCGCCCGATACTGCGGGAGGCGTTCGCACGCGATGTTGATTTTGAAAGCGGAGGAGCGCGTCCGATAATTGCGTATGTCGCGCACGAATTCCGACGGCAGCTCCTTTGAGTCCACCAGCTTCAGGAACGTGATCGGGGCCGCGGCATTCGAGACGACAATCTTCGAGCGGTATTCACGACCGTTGCGCAGGGCAACGCCGACGCTTCTGCCGTTCTCGACGATGATCCGTTCTACATCGGCCTCAGTCTCGATCTGGAGACCCTTCGTACGGCCATAGGAAGCGATGGACTGGGTAATCGCACCCATCCCCCCCTTGATGAATCCCCACCCGCCAGCGCCTTCGTGCTCGCCCATGATGTGGTGGATGATCACGTAGGCAGACCCGGGCGTACGCGGGCTGACGAACGTCCCGATCGAGGCGTAGTACGCGAGAACCGCCCGGATGCGGCTGTCGTCGAACCATTGCCGCAGGAAGTCGTCCGCGCTCATAGTGAGCAGGTCGACGAGGCGATAGAAGCGATCGCCGATCTTGCGGTACTTCCAGGCGAACGAGGCCAGGCTTTTAAGCGACTTGAAGTCGGTCCGCGACGGGTCTGGCGGAACGTCGAACAGAAGCTTGCGCACCACGTTGGCGGCTTCGCTTATGTAGCGGTCGAATTCCGGATAGATCTCAGCGTCGTGGCGGTTGAAGCGACCGAACTGTTCCTGCGTCTTCTTCACGTTGTCGGAGAAGACGATGTAGTCATCGTCCAGCGGCGAGTACATATCCGAGCAGGGCAGCACTTGGAGCCCATGACTGGCGAGTTCGAGGTCGCGAATGATCCTCGGGTGCAACAGGCTCATCAGGTAGGAGAAAGTCGAGGCCCGATAACCTGGATGGAATTCCTCGGTTACGGCTGCTCCGCCCACCACCGAGCGTCGCTCGAGGACTTTGACCTTCAGGCCGTTACGAGCCAGGTAGGCGCCGCAGACCAGTCCGTTGTGCCCGGCTCCAATGACGATCGCGTCGTAAGTCTCTGACATTCAAGTCTCGCTTGGGGCTTGAGCTAGGTTCGCGCGCAGGACTGCTCACGCTCCGTGTCGATCGGCGTCGCGGCAGGGCTGTTCAGGGTAATGACCCCATGATGCCGGATCAGATTTGACTTCTGGACGAGTGGACATGGCGACATGCGACGACCTTGACACCTAGTATAGCGGGCCTTCATGTTATGAACTTACCGTGGTGAAGTCAGGCCTCAAATATGCGCTATTGAGGCGGAGCGATATGCGCATTCCATTCATGGCACATGAGAGCAGCTCATGAAATATTGGCGACATGTCCCCCCGTTGCGCGTGATGCTCGCCATAGAGGCGACGGCCCGTCTGGAGAGCCTCTCCAAGGCGGCAAATGAGCTCAACGTTACCCAGTCAGCCATTAGCCACCTCATTACGCAGGCGGAAGAATTTTTGTCAGTCAGGTTGTTTGATAGACAAAGCAGGCCCGTACGCGTCACGATTGAGGGGAGGCGCTATGTAAATGCCCTTGTAGCCGGTCTTGATATCATCTCCCTCGAGGGCGAGACGCTTCAGCGAGGCCATAATGCTGATAGTCTTACGGTCTCATGTAACCTCGCCAACGCGAACTTCTGGCTGCTGCCTCGCCTGAAGGAATTCTACGAGAGCCACCCTGAGATCACGGTGAACATGGTGACGGCGTATCAGGGCTTGCCCGAACTCTCTGAAAGGATCGACATTTCAGTCCGGTTCGGGAGGGGAAACTGGCCCGATTGCGATGCCGAATTGCTGTTGCTGGAGCTGATCACTCCGGTCGCAAGCCCGGTCTATCTGGCACGCTCGGCCACCATCGAGACTCCCCGCGATCTCACTCACCACCGTTTGTTGCACGCAAGAGCGGACGACAAGGCATGGTTCGACTGGGAGCAATGGTTTGCCCACTATGGCATCAAGACCCACCAGCTGCCTGGGCCGCATTTTGACAATCATTTGACCATGATGCAGGCCGCACTCGCAGGCGAAGGCATCGCGCTTGGATGGATTGGCACTGCAACCGAGTTTGTTCGGGCCGGCCAACTTTTTGAGCTGTTCGATGACAAGATTCAAGCCGACGGCGGGATCTATCTGGTCTGGCGCAAGAACGTTCCGCTGTCGGCCGCGGCCAAGACTTTCGCCACGTGGATGCTTGCTTCGCGAGATGCCAACTTACGTGACCTAAAGGATCAAAGCCTGCAACCGAGCTTTAATAAGCGACGTGATCAATAGGGATGCCGCCGTCGTTGTAGGCTCCCCAGGTCCGGCGGCGAGCTCTCGACGGATTCCCGCGATCGGTTGCCGCCGTAGGTCCCGCCGAGTCCACCAGGATTGGCGCGTCCATGATCTCGGCTCTTCCGGTAACCGCCGCAATAGAGAAGCCACTCCCAAGGGCGGATTCAAGCGGGTCGTCGCAACATCGATTGTGTCCACTCACAGTAGCAATTCGTCAAGCGCCTTCCGGCGTTTTCCAGCCAGGCCTTTCCGGCTCTGCCATTGAGGGCCGCGGCGACGGCGGCGAACTCGTCGGCGCTGTGAATGCTCCGATCGGTGCCTTTCGGGAAGTACTGACCTAGTAGCCCGTTGGTGTTCCCGTTGGTGCTACGCTGCCAGGGGATTTGCGGATCGCAGAGTAAACTTGGACACCCGCGTCGATCTTGAGATGTTCGTGCTGAACCATTTCGGTTCCCTTATCCCACGTAGTTCGCTATGCGCATGCCCGACAGTTCTGCCGGATGCGTCGCGAACTCAAGCGCCTTCGCACCTGTCTCGGCCGGGTGTTGCGCGACGTCGGCCGCAAGATCGCCGGCAATGCCGAACTCGAGGCCAGATTTGCCCGGTTGCTCGGGCGGCTCTTGGCGCAGAACCCGACCGACAGGAACAATATCTACTCCCTGCACGCGCCCGAGGTGGTCTGCATCGCGAAGGGCAAAGCCCGCAACCCTTACAAATTCGGCTGCCAGCTCGGGATCGCTGCAACCAACCGCGAGGGCCTCGTGCTGGCGGCCAAGGCGTTCGAGGGTAATCCGTATGATGGCCACACGCTCGTAGCAACGGTCGATCAGGCGGTGGAGGTCGGCGGCGTCGATCCGGACCGCATCTACGTCGACAAGGTATATCGCGGTCACGACTATGCCGGCTCGGGATCGGTGATGATCGCCGGCCGCAAGCGTGGCCTGACGGCAACCATGCGTCGGGAACTGAAACGACGATCGGCCATCGAGGCCACCATCGGTCACATGAAGACCGACGGCCGACTGGACCGCAACTTCCTCCTCGGCCATGCTGGCGATGCGATCAATGCACTGCTCGTCGCCGCAGGCCAAAATCTGCGCCTGATCCTCACGGTTCTCGCTCTTTTGCTTGCCTGGTGCCTGCAAGCACTCCAGCCGAAAACGGCGAAATCGGATGCATCCACCCGTCTTCTCGGGTTCGGAATATCAACGCCTTCGCCGTTATTCAGGGCCGACTATGGGTCATGCGGAAAATCCAGTAGTGAGCCCGGTCCTCCTTGATGAGCATGCCGTCTTTGAGACAGTGTTCCAGCGCAAAAACGCCCGCATCCTGCAGATGCCGCACCTCGTCTTCAAAGGCAGTTGCCTCTGCATAGATCTTGCGGGTGCTTGCGATGACGAACCCGCTCGGACGCGTGACGCGGGCCAATTCGCGCAGCCCATCTGGCCGGACGTGCCCTTGCGTGAAGACGCCGCAGCTTGCTGTGATGTCATAGCTTGCATTGGGGTAGTCAGAGAGCGGCCCGTTTAGATTGACATCGCCTCGGACATGTCGATAAACGCAGGTCTGCCGGGCCTTTTCCGCCATCGTCTCGGAGAGATCAAACCCGTCGATCAACCGAAAGCCGAGGCGCTCCAGCTGCACACCCACGAGGCCCGTTCCGCAACCGGCGTCCAGGATTGAGATGGCTGCTCGCTCCCTGCCCAAATAGGCAGTCTGCATAGCGCCCGCCAGTTCCGCGACGATCTTCGGCCCACAATACCCCTCGCGGCTTACATCCAAATCGTAGGCACTGGCCCAGGCGCCATAATACTGGGCCAAGCGGCCGGCGTCGCCGTCGAGCTCATAGCAAGCCTCGATGCGATGTCGTGCAGCTTGCTCTGCGGCGCTCGTTTGATCGGGAATGCTCATGACAGTTCCTCCGTATATGGACATATGGGACGCGGTACAGTCGCCATCGACGTCGGACCAGCCGCGGTGGAATTTGTAAGCTGCACCTTGCAATACTGCGGAACATGGCTGCCCGAAGATGCGGTCGTACCTAAACATGACGTGGAGCACACTATGCTCTCCCGTGAGCTATCTCGTCAACAATATATATATGACAACATTTTTGAACTATTTGTTACATTTTACTAAACACGCGTAATATTGTTGCTGTACGGAATTCATGCACTGGCAGGAAATGAAGCATCTAACGAATCCGATGAGCATTGCGCAACGAACATTTATAAGAACTTCGCAATTGGCAGGCCGTGTCCGTATATCCTCCGCATTGTGGACCGCGATCAAGAGCGGTCGGGGTTTTCGGCGCCAACGGAGATGTGCGAGTTGACGAGAAGTGCTGAACGCTGCGGCAGATTACCACCCCGGATGGGATAACGCTTTGCTGCGCAACGGACATCTGAGTTCTCTAGGTTCAGGTCGACGGTTGAGCCGCAGATTTGATGAGCAGCCAGAATCCGCGCTTCGGCCAAGGCTTTTATGAAAAGCTCGGCATCGGCTGGTCAAGTTACGAGCAGGACAGAAGATCATCGGCAAAGGCCTTGCTCGCATTTGCCAATGTGCCAGAGGGCCGACGTGCCAGAGGAGTGACGATGAAAGCTTTCTACGCCGAGGAACAAAAACGCCACGAGCCCAAAGCTTACCTCTCCAGCGGCACAGCCCGGCCCCATCCTGAAAAGCCGGCCCGTGTCGAGATATCGTTAGCCGGCGCATCATCAGCCGGTTTGACCTTTGAACGGCCCAAGAATCATAGCCTTGGCCCGATCACCGCCGTGCACACACCCGAATATCTTGACTTCCTCGAGCACATTTTCGCGCGCTGGCAGCGCAACGAAGGCGCCTCGGCAGAAGTTGTCCCGAATATCCATCCGATCACCCGCAACGGCTCCTACCCCGGTTCGGCGGTCGGCCAGGCCGGCTATCATATGGCCGACACCGTGTGCCCGATCGACCGAGACCTGGAACAGTTTGGCCAGTCCGCCCTTGGCCAACAAGTGCTGCCCTTGGTGAATAACTCTTTTTGGACGTCATCCGCGTCCGCATACGTGGGACCGAGAATATCCGATGACGGAATTTGACTATATCGTCGTGGGGTCCGGCAGTGCCGGATCGCCAGTCACCGCGCGACTTTTAGGGAAGGGCGCCAGAGTTTTGCTGCTCGAAGCTGGCGAGCGCGAGAAACTCCACATCACGCGTATTCCGGCTTCCTCAATGTATACCGTTGGCAACAAGCGGTATGACTGGAATTATACGACGGAGCCGGACCCAACGCGCAACGGACTCAGGGAATCATGGCCGCGCGGCCGAGTGCCGGGCGGCTCGTCGGCCATCAACGGTATGATCTTCATTCGCGGCGCACAGACCGACTATGACGGTTGGGAGGAGCTCGGCAACAATGGATGGGGCTGGAATTCCGTGCTCCCTTACTTCCGTAAGATGGAGACCGCGGACAAATATGTGGACAATGATGCATATCGCGGGGGCATGGGGCCATTGCGGGTCTCAGCCCTGCGTTGGCGCGTCCCGGTTTCAGAGAAATTCATAGACAGTCTTGTGAATTTGGGCGTCCCACATAATCCTGATCTCAATGGACCCTCGCATGAGGGGGTTGCTTGGAATCAGGGCTCCACAAAGAACGGTATGCGCCATTCAGCATTCGACGCGTATATCGGACCTCTGCAGAAAAACCCGAACTTGGTATTCATGGATAACGCTTTGGTCAACAATGTCATAATGGAGACCAACCGCGCGAAGGGCGTCGTTTTCACGCGCGGTGATCAGGTTATGCGCGCAACGGCACGACACGGTGTCGTGCTATCCGCCGGTACTCTCAATTCGCCACAGATCCTGATGCTGTCCGGCATTGGCAACCCGGCCGAGCTGTCGAAGCATGGCATAAAAACCGTGGTGGCAAGCCCGGAAGTGGGCCAGAACCTTTTAGAGCATCCATGCCTCTATGTGTTGGCTGAGGTGGATATCAAGACAGGAAATGCCTATGCGTCCGGCGTCGGCCGGGTGCGGGCGTTCGCAGAATGGGCTTTTGCAAGGAAGGGCGTCCTGGCTGAGTCGCTGGCGCAGGTTATAGCGTTCCTGAAGTCCACTCCCGATGAAGAGGTGCCCGATCTGCAATTCCACCTTTTGCCCTTCGGCTTCTCTATGAAGAATGGGAGGCGGCACGTCCCAGCACGAAATCTCGTCAGTATCTACGCCAACGTAAACCATGCAAAAAGCAAGGGTCATTTGTTGCTGCGATCGAATAATCCCCGAGATCCTATAGCTATTTATCCACGCTTACTCGCCCATCCGGACGACCTTAAACGGGTTTTGCTAGCCGTAGATTGGGTTCGACGGGTGGCTTCGACGCCACCCTTCAGTAGTCATATACTTCAGCTTCTCGACGTTCCTTCCCGGGAAGCGGGACCTGAGGCAGACGAACAATTTGTGCGCAGCGCAACCATACCAGGCTACCATCCTGTCGGGACATGCCGAATGGGCATCGATGACAGCGCCGTCGTGACTCCCGACCTCCGCGTACGGGGGACGGAGGGGCTATGGGTGGCTGATGCATCGATATTTCCAACGCACATTGCAGGCAATACTAACGCGACTTGTATTATGATCGGTGAGCGCGCAGCGGACCTGATCCACCCTTGAGCTAGTACACTCGCGGTCACAAGGCGATTGCTCACGCTGGCGGATATTGGCAGGCGAATCACCTCCGTCGTATCGGAGGAAAGCTGCCGAGTGATCTAATCCGTTCGGTCCCGGTTTCCGGAAAGTCATCGCACGAAAGATGTGGCAAGAATGGAATTGGAGAATCGAGTGCGGCACGAACGCGAGCATTATGTGAACGGGGGTTGAGTGCAACCTTTGCAGCCGGCTTTATTAGATGTAATTGAGCCGTCAACTGAAGAACTCTTTACTCGCGTTACGGCGGCGGGCCGAGGGATGTCGATCGGGCTGTGGCTGCTGCTCGCCGAGCCTTCCCACAATTTTCTGCAACTTCTCCGCGAGAACGAGTACTTTACGGGCATTGAATGTGTCGAGACCTTTTGTAGACTTCGCAGGTAACGCGGTTTGACTTCGATGGAGAAGGTCGGACGGATTTCGCCCGCGTGCCAGGCGCTCGATAGGCTTGCTACGAACGCGGCCAGGTTGGGCGGTTCGGATGTGGTCTGTGGCGTTGTTTCGCCGTCAGCCGGGGCCGCCGCGGTCGCTCAAGGTGCCCGACTGATTGTCGGCGTCAGGCCAAATGCACTAAATGTGCGCCGAGCGTCCACAACCTGGCAAAGCGACGCGGATCGTCCACCGCGACGGGGAACGTCACAGCGGCCATCGGACCGACACCGGGAATCTCGCACCAGCGTCGGCACAACTTCTCGCGGCCGACGAGCTGGAACAAAAGGCTTGTGCAGCTCGCGATACTCATCCCACAGCACTTGCCAGACATGTCAGCATGCTTTCGGTCGCCGCTTCAAGCAGCGCATCTCCGGCAGTCAGTTGACGGATACAAAAGCTTTATCCGGTTCGCCGCGTGGCGTGGACCGGCTTGAGCCAGCCGGAGCGCACGAGTTGCGTCAGGCCCCTAGCGTCGTTTCGGTCGGTCTTGTTGCGCTGCGCCTCCGGAATGCGAGCCAAATGAAGCGTTTCTAAAAGCACCATCGGAATGCCGCGAGCCTCCAGTTCGCTATGCAGCCAGGCCGACCAGCCGGTCGCCCCATGCCCGACCAGATGGAGCCTCGGTAATAAGCCTCGAGCACGCCGAATATCGCGTCTGGATCGGTCGGCACGCTCGTCTCCAGCACAATCGTGCCGTCGCGGCTGTTGATATGCAGATCGCCGTGGCGGTGGCGGAAGTGTCGAGTGCGGCATCATTCATCGGAAGTCTTCATCTTCGACGGGGGTGTTCGCAAGCAACTATCCTGCGCCAGACCTGCCATCAAAGGCACCGTCCGCTCACCAAGCCCAATTGGATAGTATGAGGCATTTCGAGAAAAAGGCTCGACAGTCCTAGTGGCTGACACAAATCGATATCGGGTCCCGCAATGGCCTTGATCGGAAGACCGTTTGCCGCCACCACAGGCTTTGAAAGCGCACGTTCGATCGCTGCCCGGCAAGGCGTTGGCGCGTGACCATCGAATAATTGCAGGAGTTGCGCTGTTAGAAGCGCGGGGAAGAGTACGAAAAGAGCGGATCAGGAAACGCCAGCGGCGCCACCTTACGTTGAGCATAGATGTGCGAAACCGCGGCGTCCAGGTGTTCGAGGTGATGCATGGTAAGACGATGAAGCAGAGCGGGATCGGCCGCGCGCAACTACCTCGCCGCCCTACACCCGTCGCTCTAATAGCTCCGCGGCTGGCGCGACACGCTGGATGGCGCCATTCAGCATAACGCCACTCCGGCGTTTCGAAGCAGAACGGCGTCAGAGGGCGTGGCGCCGACGCTAGGTCGTGGCGCTGGCACGCCGAAAAACCTTCCGGCCGGAAGGTTTCGGGCTTCATGAGGCGCCATTTTGTGCGCCTCGCGGAAACACTTCGAAAAGTGGGAGGCGGACACAAAGCCGCAGGATACCGCAATCTCCAGAACCGGCATCGCCGAATGGGCAAGCAGGAGTTTCGCGTGTTCCAATCGCAATTCCCGGAAGTAATGGCAGGGTGAGCGACCAAGATCATTGCGGAACAGGCGTTCCACCTGCCGCCTCGACACCCCTGCAGCGGCCGCGAGGTCCGCCATTTTAAGCGGGGTGGCCAGATTCCTCTGCATCAATTCGATGAGTTTCACGACCGTCGGGTTAAGCCTACCATGTTGACGCAACAGCGGCAGCCGCTGACGCTCATCGCCCGCGCGGACACGACCAGCGACGGCCAACTCCGCAACGCTCACCGCAAGAGGTTCGTCGCAATGATGTTTCACCAGCTCGATCATCATATCGAAGGCTGCCGTGCCCCCGGCGCAGCTCCAGATGTTGTCATCGACCTCGTAGACGGTGGCTGCCGCTTCGACGCGCGTGAACCGCTCCCTGAATCCCGGCAGGGCCTCCCAATGGACGGCGCACTTGCGGTGGTTCAGCAGGCTGGCTTTGGCCAAAGCAGCGACACCGCTTCCAAACGCACCTGTCCCAATGCGACGCCGGCGACATTCCCGCAACCATGCGCTCAGCACCTTCGTTTCGCGCCCTTTATCATGCTCATCACCGAAGACCAGAGCCAAGGCCGGGCGTTCAGGCTGCATCAGGTACCTGCGCTCCTGGGCGAGGTCGGAGTCGGCCGCGAACACGATACCACAGCTTGCCCTTACGGCTCCGCCCAGGTGGGAAACGGTACGCCAGCGAAACGCTTCACGTCCAGCCGCTTTGTTGGCGAGCCGGAAGACGTCGAGTGCCGACGACACGGCGAGAAGTTCGAACCCGGGTGCCAAGTAGAGGGCCACACTAATCGGCTCGATGGCCGGAACGGACGCCCATGCGTCTTGGGACCAGTGGTGGACCATTTTAACTCTCCGCCGTGTTATCTTTGCGACGCGGCATAATTAGCCCGCGCTCACTTTGAGTGAGGAGTGAAATTGAGGAAAGGACGATTGCGTCGGCATGGCAGTAGATTCTCGACGCCGCCCTGTGTTCGACCGCACCGCGATTATCGACGATGCAGGCTGAGAGGGAGCCGGCTACCTGAGCACCTGCGGAGGTCGCCTAAGATAGGTAAAGCTGGATCTGATCAACTTCTCGATGACAACAATCGCTACGAATTTGTTATCTCTCATAGCCCTTCCACGCACATGGCAACGCCCATGCCGCCGCCGATGCATAAAGTCGCCAGACCCTTTGAAACGCCGCGGCGCTTCATCTCGAACAACAAGGTATTGAGCACGCGCGCGCCGGACGCGCCGATCGGATGGCCGATGGCGATGGCGCCGCCGTTGACGTTGACGATCGAGGCATCCCAGCCAAGGTCCTTGTTGACGGCGCAGGCTTGCGCCGCGAACGCCTCGTTTGCCTCGACCAGTTCCAGATCGCCGATCGCCCAACTGGCCTTTTCCAACGCCTTGCGGGATGCCGGGATCGGGCCGGTGCCCATGACCTGCGGATCGACACCAGCAGTAGCCCACGAGACAATGCGGGCCAGCGGCTGGATGCCCCGACGACCGGCTTCTTCCTCGGTCATAAGCAATGCTGCCGCAGCACCGTCGTTGATGCCCGAGGCGTTGCCGGCGGTGACCGTTCCTTCCTTATCGAACGCGGGGCGAAGCTTGGTAATCGATTCCAGCGTCGCGCCATGGCGGAGATATTCGTCCTGATCGACGCAGACATCGCCCTTGCGGCCCTTGACAGCGAAAGGAATGATTTCGGCGGCGAAGCGGCCGGCCTTCTGCGCGGCTTCCGCCTTGTTCTGCGACGCGAGTGCGAACTGGTCCTGATCGTCGCGGGAGAGCTGCCACTTCTTGGCGATGTTTTCGGCCGTGGTACCCATGTGATAGCCATAAAATGCGTCGGTCAGGCCATCTGTGATCATGGTATCGACCATCTTGAAGTCGCCCATCTTCACGCCACCGCGCAGGTGCGCGCAATGCGGCGCCATCGACATCGATTCCATGCCTCCGGCGACGATGATCTTGGCGTCACCCGTGGCAATCTGCTGCATGCCGAGAGCCACCGCGCGCAGGCCCGAGCCGCAGAGCTGGTTCACGCCCCAGGCCGTAGCCTCCTGCGTGATGCCGGCCTTCATCGCCGCCTGACGAGCAGGATTCTGGCCCTCGCCGGCGGAAAGGACCTGGCCGAGGATCACCTCATCGACTTCGGCCGCCCCAATGCCGCCGCGCTCGAGCACACCCTTGATGACGGCTGCACCAAGCTCATGTGCCGGCGTGTTGGCAAAAGAACCGTTGAACGAACCAACTGCGGTCCGTCCTGCACTGGCGATGACGATGGATGCTGTCATAATGGTTCCTTCCGGTATTTTAGATGACGACACGGCCGATATGGCCGTGTATCAGTTGACTATTGTCGCTTCGGTGGCATTGCGGAACTCGCTTTCGCTCACGCCGTCGGCAAGCTCCACGAGCTGCAATCCGCCATCGACGACATCGAGTACACCCAGATTTGTGATGATCCTGTCGACCACCCGCTTGCCGGTCAGTGGCAGCGTGCAACCCTTCAGAACCTTGGATTCGCCGGCCTTGTTGGTATGGTCCATGACCACCACCACGCGCTTCACGCCGGCGACCAGATCCATTGCGCCGCCCATACCCTTCACCAGCTTGCCTGGGATCATCCAGTTGGCAAGATCACCCACCTCCGACACCTCCATCGCGCCGAGGATAGCCATAGCAATCTTACCCCCGCGGATCATCGCGAAGCTTTGCGCGGAGTCGAAGAAGGCCGAATGCGGAAGCGCCGTCACCGTCTGCTTGCCGGCATTGATCAGATCCGCGTCAATGGCGTCTTCCGTCGGGAACGGGCCTATACCGAGAAGGCCGTTCTCCGACTGTAGCGTCACGTTGACCCCTTCAGGAATGTGGTTGGCAACCAGAGTTGGAATGCCGATGCCGAGATTGACATAGGTACCATCTTCAAGCTCGCGGGCCGCTCGCGCAGCCATCTGGTCTCGATCCCAAGCCATGTTTTCCCTCCCCTTACGCTGCTACGCGCGTCGTGCGTTGTTCAATGCGCTTCTCGTATCCCCCCTGGATCAGGCGATGCACGTAAATCCCAGGCAGGTGGATCTGATCAGGATCGAGACTGCCGACTGGCACAATCTCTTCGACCTCCGCGACACAAATCTTGCCGCAGGTTGCTGCCGGCGGATTGAAGTTGCGAGCCGTCTTGCGAAAGACGAGGTTGCCTGACGTGTCCGCTTTCCAGGCTTTAATAATAGCGAGGTCAGCAACGATGCCAGTCTCAAGGACATAGGTCTCGCCGTTGAACGCCTTATGCTCCTTACCTTCGGCCACGACCGTGCCGACGCCGGTCTTGGTATAGAACCCCGCGATACCGGCACCGCCAGCACGCATACGTTCTGCAAGTGTGCCCTGCGGATTGAATTCGAGCTCGAGCTCGCCGCTGAGATATTGCCGCATGAACTCGGCATTCTCACCGACATAGGAGGAGATCATCTTTTTGATCTGCTTCGTCCTCAGCAGCACGCCAAGCCCGAAATCGTCGACGCCGCAGTTGTTCGAGGCGATCGTCAGGTCTCTGGTCCCCGCCTCGCGGATCGCACTAATCAAAAGTTCCGGGATGCCGCACAGGCCAAACCCGCCGGCAGCAATCGTCATGCCGTCATGCAGAACACCCTCCAACGCATTTGCTGCACTGGAAAAGACCTTATTCATCTTGTCCTCCACTTTGCGATGCCCGCGCTCTTTCAGCCAGACCACCTGCGGTAGCCGCAAAACCTGCCGCTGCTCCGATCGGTACCGAGCGGCGAGTAAGGCCGGAGTTCAGGGTTGTCGTATCGTATTCATTCTTCATTTTTGTCTGCTCTCTGGTGGTTGCAGTGCCTACGCCGGTCCGAGTTCAGTCCGGCGGGAGTGGCTTCTGCCGGCTTAGACCGAGCATGCTTCGAACCTCGGCCGCGCCGAGAAGGCGGACGCCCAATGCCCCGATCAGATCGGCGGCGCGCGCAACCAGTTCTGCATTGGTCGCCAGCTGTCCCTTGCCAAGATAGAGGTTGTCTTCGAGACCGACGCGGACATTGCCACCGGCAAGGATTGCCGCGGCGACAAAAGGCATCTGGTCCCGCCCCAGCGAAAAGGCCGACCAGGTGCAATCCGGCGGCATGGCGTTCACCATCGCCATGAGGGTGTTCAAGTCATTGGGAGCACCCCACGGCACCCCCATGCAAAGCTGCATCAGCGCCGGAGACGGGATCACCCCGTCGGCCAGCATCCGCTTCGCAAACCACAAATGGCCGGTATCGAATATCTCCAGTTCAGGCCGCACGCCCAAATCTGCGATGACCCGCCCCATGGCGCGCAGGATCCCCGGGGTATTGAGCATGATCAACCCGGAATCGCCGAAATTCATCGATCCGCAATCAATGGTACAGATTTCCGGGCGGCATTCCACGATATGAGCCAGACGCTCGCTCGCGCCGATCAGATCGGTGCTTGCAGCATCAAATGGCAGCGGCTGTTCCTCTGGACCCAGCACCAGATCCCCGCCCATACCGCAGGTCAGATTCAGTACGACATCGACATCGGCGCTGCGAATCCGGTCGGTCACTTCGCGATAAAGAGCAACATTGCGAGAAGGCGCGCCGTTTTCTGGATCGCGGACATGGCAATGCACTACCGCCGCGCCCATCCGCGCGGCCGCTATGGCATCATCGGCGATCTGTTTCGGGCTGCGCGGAACGTGGGGGGATTTGTCCTGCGTATTGCCCGAGCCGGTGACGGCACAGGTGATAAATACATCGCGCTTCATTTCCAAAGGCATTTCAGTATGGTTCCTGTGGCTGGCTGGCTCCGCGTCACGCGTGCAGCTAGGATTCCTATAGTCACGAAGCCGCATTCCAAGCGATTGGGCGCAGGGCCGCGGTTATGCCACTTCCTTAGGGCGCAGATCGCGAATGGCATTCCCGGCGCCTTCTGGCCGGGGCAGGACCGCATGGGCCGCAGCCAGCCGCTCCAGCGCCGCCGCCACCTGCGGCAAAGGCGGACACACCGCGCGGGTGGCCAGATCAACATGTAGGATCATGACCTCCACCGTCGCGGCAAGCCTGCCATCAGGCGCGAGGAACCGATGGAAAATGTGCGTTTTCTTGCCGCTGGAAAAAAGCACCTGCGTCCTCACGGTGATCTCGTCGCCCTGATGCAGTTCGGCGAGATACCGGATATGGCTTTCTGCCGTGAAATGGCTCCGGCCAGCAGCGATATATTCCGCCGTGACACCACAGCTTTCGGTCAGCGCATCCGTAGCATTCGAGGCGACCTCTAGGTAATGCGCTTCGTTCATATGGCCATTCGCATCTGTCCAGGTCGGCGGAATGACACGCTGTGCTGTGAGGAGAAGCAACTCATCATCCTGGCGAAAGGCCAGCCCTGCCTCATGCGCTCGCACGGTGCCGCCCGCCCCGACCCGCTCCGCCTTCAGCGCCCTGATTAGCGCGACCAGGCTGGCATCGCGCGCCTGCTCCATCTCTCTGATGCTACGCCCGTTCGCCTGTGCATCGGATTGGCTGGCGATGCGCTCGATCAGCGCCTCGTCCAGCTCCGGCACATCCATCAAATGCGTCAAGGGCTCCGCCAGTGACGGCCCGAATTGCGCGAGGAAATGGCGTATCCCGGCCTCCCCCCCGCCCAGACGGAAGGAGTCGAACTGCCCCATCTGCGCCCAGCGAAGGCCGAAGCTATAAAGGATCGCCTCATCGATCTGGGCGGTGGTCGCGATACCGTCTTTGACCATCCACAGCGTTTCGCGCCAAACAGCCTCCTGCAAGCGGTTGCCTATAAAGCCGTCGATTTCACGATCAAGCACCAGCGGATGCATACCGACCGACGTCAGGATTTCCGCCGCCCGCGCTTTCGTACGGGCAGGTGTAGTATCGGACCCGACAATTTCGACCAATGGCAGCAGATAAACCGGGTTGAATGGATGCGCGACGATCAGCCGCCCGGGTATCGAGCATAGCTTTTGCAACTCGCTTGGGCGGAAGCTTGAAGTCGAGGAAGCAAAAACTGCCCCCGCCTTCAGATGCGGCTCGATCGCTGCGTAAAGACCTCGCTTGAGTTCCAGCCGCTCCGGAGCGCTTTCCTGAACCCAGTCGGCCCCTGTCACCGCGTCGACGACAGTATTCGCGTAGCTCAGCTTTCCCGGCAAGGGCAGCACACGATCGTAAAGGGCGGGAAGACTGGCCCGGGCATTGGCCAGCACCGGCTGCATTCGGCGCGGGGCCTCGGGCGACGGGTCGAAGACGCAGACATCGAAACCGTTCAGCAGGAACCGCGCCGCCCAGCCGGCACCTATCACACCGCAACCGATGATCGCGACCTTCATGTCAGGCCACCTTCTTCGACAAGACCGCAACCGGCACAATCAGCGCATCAACTGCGATTGCACCGGATTGGGTGACCATCACCGGATTGACATCGATCTCGGCGATCCGCTCGCTGAGGCCGGCGCAAAGCTCTGAAAAGGCGCTGAGAGCATGCGCGGCCGCCCTCATGTCGCGCGGCGCATCACCACGCACCCCATCGATCAGCCGCGCCACTTTGAGGCCACGGATCATCGCCTCGGCCTTTTCCGGCCCGAACGGCGCCCGGGCAAAGCGGCGTTCGTCGAAAAGCTCAACCAAAGTTCCCCCTGGCGAGACCATGATTAGAGGTCCGAAGTCCGCGTCCATCACGCAGCCAAAGGCCAGTTCGATCCCCTTTTCGGTCATCTTTTGCACAATTACACGCGAGCCAAGGCGCCGCGACAGGTCCGCGTAGGCTGCTTCGAGTGCTTCTAGATGGCGTAGGTTTAATACGACGCCGCCAGCGTCGCTCTTATGGTCGATACCCGCGGCAGTCTTTAGTACAAGGGGAAAGCCTAGCCGACCCGCTGCTTCCTGGAGCTCCGCGATGTCTTCGCAAATCACGCTTTGCGCCGTCTCGATGCCAAAGGCGTGCAGCAAGTCCAGACTCGCAAATTCATCCATCGGTCCGGAAAGCTTCGCACTCCAGCGGGCGAGCATCGCCTCATCAGGCCCCCTCATTGCGGGAGCGGAGGTTTCCTCGGGCTGGTTAGCCCAAGCTTGGAACCTGCGCACCGCAGCCATCGTCGCTTCGGCGCCGTTTAGGCAGGGAACCCCAAGATCGGCCAGTTCGTCCCCAAGACGACGGTTATTGGCCTGACCAAAGCTAGTATAAACGAAGCAGGGCTTGACGGTCAGCTTCGGTAACGCCTTGGCTAATGCGAAGACGCCTTCCTGATAGATATAATCGTCACGGAAATCCGCCTCGAGACCCAGCATGGAGACTTCTGGGGCCGCAGCGAGAATGCCGAGGCCAAGCTCGAAAACCTTCGGGAAGTCATCCGTCAAATCCGTAGCACAATCAAGCGGATTGGAGGGTTCGAGTTCCTGCGGCAGCGCAGCGCGCAGCGCCTCGCGGGTTGCCTCGCTTAAGACAGCAAGCGGCGTTCGCATCTCACTCGCCAAATCGACCTGCAATTCGCGCAGACCGCCGCTGTCGGTCACCAGACCGACACCGCCCGGCCGAGGCTTTCGGCCCGTCGAACAGAGGAGCGCCGTATTCATCAGATCATCGATCGTATCGACCATGATCGCTCCACATTCTTCGAACACCGCTTCATAAGCTGCGTTCGACCCAGCCAGCGCCCCTGTGTGCGATCTGGCAAGTCGGGCACTTTCTTCCGTCCGTCCCACCTTGCAAACGACAACCGGAATGTCGCGCGATCGTGCAAGGTGCAGGCTGTCGACTAGCCCCTGAGGATTGCGCGCCGCTTCCATGAAGACCGCGATGGTGCGGGTGGTTTCGCGGGTGGCCGCATAAGCTATGTATTCGTCGATCGTCGCGCCAATCTCTTGACCAGGTGAGACCATTAGATCAAAGCGGTAACGAGGATCGTTCATGCCCAGAACGGTGAAAACGCTCCCGGAATGCGCGATGAGCGAAATCCCCCCCGGCGTCAGATGGCCGGCGGGATAGAAGCTGGCGACCGCACCGCTGCGGGTATTGATGAATCCCATGCCCGAACCGCCGCAGACCGGGATGCCCGCCTCGGCGGCAATAGCGCGCAACCGCGTCAGTATCGGGCTGCCGTCGGCCGCTTCGCCATGACACGTATCGAAGATGACCGCCGAGCGCGCGTCCTTTTCGATCGCTTCGATCAACGCGCGCTCAAGATTGGCGCGGCCGACACCAAGCACGGCCACATCCGGCGCATAATCAAGATCGCGGATCGAGGTCAGCGCCTCGCGTCCCATGATTTCACCCCCGCGCGGATTTACGAAGCTGATCGGGCCAGCGAATTCCCGCGAAAGCGTGGAAGTTGCCAGACGTGCGCCGAAGGACCCGGCTTTGGCTGAGGCACCGACCACAACCATCGAGCGGGCCTCGAACATCGGGGAAAGTCGATGTGTCATATCTTAGCCCTTGAATGCCGGATCGCGTTTTTCGGCAAAGGCCAGCGAACCTTCACGGAAATCATCAGAACGCAGCATCTGTTCATAATGGGGCATGTCGCTTTTCCCGACCCAGGCGCGGCGCACCGCAGCGTGAGATGCCTCGACCGAGGCATCGGCATAGTGGCGCATGTATTCCTTGAGTGCGGTGGCAACCAACGGCGCGCCCCGCGCAATGGTGGCGGCAATCTCGCGACCGTGATTCATCAACTTATCGGCGGGTACGACATCACGCACGAGACCCCAATGCTTGGCTTCATCGGCGAACATCTTGCGGCCAGTCAGAATCAGATCCATCGATACGTTGAATGGAATACGATGATGCAATTTTTGGATTGCGCCCCCATCCGGCAGGAAGCCGCGCTGCATTTCGGGCAGCCAGAAATAGGCATCCTCTGCACAGACGATCACATCGCCGCCAAGCGCAAGCTCAAAGCCGCCTCCGATCGCCCCACCGGCCAAGGCGACGACCACCGGTTTGTAAAGGCCGAAGAATTCCGGCAGCCCGCCCAGCCCGCCAGGCCCAAGATCGAAACCCTGCTCCGCATGGGCGCTTTCGCCAGCCACGAAGGCTTTCAGGTCCCAGCCCGCGGAGAAGATGTTCTTCGCGTTACCGGCACTGGATAGAATAGCCACGCGCAGGTCGGGATCGTCATTCAGCCGGGAGAAGACCGCATACATCTCCCGGCTTAGCGACAGATTGATCGCATTGACCGGCGGTCGGTTCATCGCCACTTCGAGGATCGGCCCATCTATTTTGACATCAAGCTGCGCCAATGTACCGTTCATCCTGTTTCCTCATATTAGTTCGGCGATTAAGCCGGCTTCAGGCTTCAAAACCGCTTGATTTTGGCACTGAACGGGCCGAAAACAATCATGTTTCAATTCATCGCAAGTTGAATAGGATTCATAGTAAGGTACTGGAAACATATTCCGCCGATGAGATCGTTGCTGGCGATAGAGGCCACCTCGCGCCATGCAAGCTTCTCGGCTGCGGCTGAGGAGCTGGAATGTCAGTCAGTCTGCTATCAGCCATGCCGTTACCGCGGCTGAGGCCTTCCTCGGCGTGCAGCTCACAGACCGCACGACGCGCCCGATCAGCCTGACAACCGAGGGCAAGATCTACATGGCCACGCTGATCAATTGCCTGAACCATCTGGCCACCGAGGGCGACGCGCTGCGCCGGTCAAAAACGCGCAACACGCTGACGATCTGACGATCTCCTGCAATCTGGCTAATGCAAACTACTGGCTGCTGCCCCGGCTGAAGCTGTTTCACCGCGAGTATCCGGAGCTGCAGGTGCATCTGGTGACGACCTATCAGGGCTTGGCATCCCTCGATGACGGCATCGAAATCGCCGTGCGCTTCAGCGATGGTTACTGGCCGAATTGCTCGTCACGTCTGCTTTTCCGGGAAAGGATTGTGCCGGTCGCCTCGCCCGATTATCTGGAACGCAATCCGCCGGTGCACCAAGCCGCCGACCTGCTTGACCACACCCTATTGCATGCCATGTCGCTGGAGCGATCCTGGTATGACTGGAACCAGTGGTTGAGCAGTTTGGCCTTTTGCCGAGTGCCGGTCTGCCCGGCCCCAGCTTCGACAATTACCTACTAATCATGCAGGCCGCGCTTAACGGGCGCGGCGTGGCGCGTGGGTGGATCGGGACAGCTTATGAGTTCATCCGCCAGGGCCAACTGGTCAAGGTCATTGATCTCCCCGTGATCCTACGGGAGGGGCAATATGTTGTCATCCGCAACCGGCACGATCCGCGGATCGAATGTTTCGTCTACTGGATCACGTCCATGACCGCCGCAGAAGCCGAGACGCTGCGCGCTCCTTTCTAATAAATCGGCGTTTGTTGATGGCTCTCGGGATCGGTTACCTTATCACCGTCGGACTCTCGAACGCCCGAACTTGACCGCGTCGCGTGTGCAGAAGCTTGATTGACACGACCGTCATCCATGCTTGGCGCCCTTTCAGTTTCAGTTAGCCCGGAGCGGAGCGATCGCTTTCTGAATGCTGGCGATAAGAGCGTCGCGCTGCGCGGACAGGTCAGCTGGAGATTGCCCGTTTGCCTCCTGTCTAACGCCGGAAACGAGCGTCTCCGCCAGCGCCGGGTCCAGGTGCAGCACACCCAGATCATCCCACCAGCGGTTAAAGCTGTCAGTGTAGCGTTCGCAGAATGCTGCGAGGCCGCCCTCACCCGCACCGAGGTGGAAAAGCATCGTTGGACCCATGGCCGCCCAGCGGAGTCCGGGACCGGCCCACATAGCCTTGTCGACGTCCTCGACGGAGGCAACCCCTGTTTTGACGAGGTGGATCGCTTCGCGCCAGACGGCGGCCTGCAGACGATTAGCGACATGGCCGGGGACCTCGCGATTGACGCGAATGGTAACTTTGCCGACAGCAGCGTAGAACCGTTCCGCGTCCTCGACGACGCCCGCGGCTGTGTGGCCATTGCCCATGACTTCTACGAGCGGAATGAGATGCGGTGGGTTGAAGGGATGACCGAGTACGAAGTGTGATGGATTGCGCCAGCCTCTCTGCATCTCCGACAGCGTCAGCCCCGACGCAGAGGTGGCGACCACGGCACCGGGTGCCAGATGTCTTTCGATTTCACCATATAGAGCGTGCTTAATCGTAAGCCTTTCGGGAACATTCTCTTGCACGAATGATACCCCTTCGACCGCTTCCGCTGCGGATTTGCAGAAGCGGACATGGTCGGGACTACCACCTTTGACCAGCCCGATATCCTCGAGCGTTGGCCACGCCCGCTCGATGTAGCCCCGGACGCTTTTCTCCGTGTCTGGGGAGATATCATGGATCGCCACGTCTCGGCCGGACGCCAAGAATAAGGCTGTCCAGCTGGCACCGATGACTCCAGCCCCTAGGACGGCGGTGTTCTTAAATTCAATCATCAGAAGATCCTAGCTTAGGGCGGAAGAGAAGGCAGTCGTGCGAACAACTATGGGCTAACGAAGACTGTCCGGTCCGTTGGACCAATCATGAGGAAGAATGGTTTTGGTGTCAAAACGCTACATGGTCACCGCCCTTGAGACCGAGACGCTGACGTGCTTCCTCAGGGGTTGCGATTGTTCTCCCGAGATTCTCGACAATGGACCTGATCTTGCGTACCTGTTCGGCGCTGGACTTAGCCTTTTGACCCGGTCCGATGTAGAGGCTGTCCTCCATGCCGACCCGTAGGTTTCCGCCAAGCAGCGCTGCTTGCGTTGTAAACGGAATCTGATGTCTTCCGGCGGCCAACACCGACCACTCGTAGTCTTTCCCGAAAAGCTTCTCGGCGATGGTGTGCATGTGCACGAGGTTGTCCAGATCGGGACCGACGCCACCCAGAATGCCAAAGACCATCTGCACAAAGAATGGAGGTTTGATCCAACCTTGGTCTATGATCCACGCCAGATTGTAGAGGTGACCTAGGTCGTAGCACTCAAACTCGAATTTCGTCCCGTGACCCTCCCCGAGTTCCTTGATCGTATATTCAATGTCGGCAAACGTGTTCCGAAATATGAAGTCCCGGGTGGATTCAAGGAACCCGGGTTCCCAAGAGTGTTTCCAGTCTTTGTACTTCTGCATCATGGGGAAGATGCCAAAGTTCATCGAGCCAACATTGAGAGAGGCCATTTCCGGACTGGTCCTCGTGGCCGCCCGGAGACGCTCGTCTCGGGTCATTCCGAGGCCGCCCCCCGTTGAAACGTTCAGGACCGCATCGCAGGATTGCTTGATGCGCGGCAGGAACTTCATGAAGAGATCTGGGTTGGGATCGGGCTTCCCGTTTTCGGGGTTTCTGGCGTGGAGGTGGATGATTGCTGCGCCGGCCTCCGCAGCCTCAATACTCGCTTGGGCTATTTCAGAGGGAGTGATCGGCAGATACTCTGACATTGTCGGCGTATGAATGCCGCCCGTTGGCGCACATGTGATAATGACAGATTTAGACATTATTGGCGCCTCTTGGAGTTGTTGAGCTAAATCGCCTCGATTAGGCTGGGCCTTAAGTTTCGTCATACGCTCGAAAGTCGGGCATAGAAAAATTGCTGGATTCTCGCCAACCTCAGCTTCGCGTTTATCTCGCTGACAAACTGTACAAAGGTCGCCTTTGATTTAACAATTTCCGCCTTGAGTTGCCACTAATCGAGTTGATGGCACCCTCATGTCGGAGGAAACAATGTGAGATCCATCAGCCAGCGCTGTCGGAACGTCCGACCGTGCTGCGCAGGCAAGGTTATCGCGAGGCCCGATCAACGGGAAACGTGCGAGGTCTTGCCTCAAGAATTCACCAGCGTTGGCATGCATAAGACGCGTGCGAGTTCCGCTACTGAACCTAATGCCACAACACAGGGGGTTGCGCCGGCAGCCATCTTTGCTAGCAAGACGTGTAACCGCCATCCACCAGCAATATCGTTCCCGTCATGTAGCTTGCTGCGTCGCTCGCCAAGAAATGGACCGCCGACGCAATTTCCTCAGGACGGGCGAGCCGGCCCATGGGTGTCTGGTCACACCATGCCTTGATCACATCCTCTGGGTATTGGTCGGTCATCTCCGACCAGACGAACCCTGGGGCAACTGCGTTTACCCGAACGCCGGATCTCGCCCATTCGCACGCAAGTGTCTTAGTAACCATATTTACGCCCGCCTTGCTCGCGTTGTAGGCGGTGACGACGTACTGCTGTCGGGTAGTGACCTCGCCGCACATGGAACTGATATTTACAATCGAACCCGAACCACGTTCCGCCATCAGCGAACCGAACGCTCGGCAGCAGTAGAACACACCATCCAAATTAACAGACATCACCACCCGCCAATCTTCATCAGAAGTTTGGCTGGTCGGAGCGGCACGAGACACGCCGGCATTGTTGACGAGAATGTCTGGGCATTTAATTTTGCCGGCGAGATCGCGAATTGCCTGAGAGTCCGTGACATCTAGCTGATAAATTGCGGGCTTCGTAGCGAAGTGCTCTGAGGCTTCGGCTAGTCGATTTACGTCGGCATCAGTCAAAATAATTGTTGCGCCGGCCTGTTGTAAGGTAAGAGCGATCTGGAGACCGATCCCACGAGCTCCGCCAGTTACAAGAGCAGTGTTGCCGGTCAGGTCAAACTTATTGAGCATGGATCCCCCAGATTGAAGCGGCATATATTCCTCGATAGTTGACATGCCAACTTTCACGTACCGACCCCCTCGCCGGAAGCAGCGGTGAACTTTTTCTGCGATAAGAGAAGGCCAGGATCGGCTCAGAAAGTTGTATCGCGCGGCTCACACTGCGAGGAGCCCTTTTCCTATCAAGCCAATCGCTTGACCTATGGCCACACCTAGCCACCCATATACAACCCCCCATTAACATGAAGGGCCGAGCCGGTGATGTAACTCGATGCGTCACTGCACAGGAAAGCGACGACGTTTGCCACTTCTTCGCCAGACCCGAAACGCCCTAGCGGCGTTCCGGAAAGCCACTTGTCCCCTTCCTGTCGAAGGAGTTCTTGAACCATAGGGGTGTCAATGGTGCCAGGGGACACGGCATTGACGCGAATGTTTGGAGCCAACTCCCTTGCAAGCGACTTTGTGAATCCCAAGATCCCACCTTTGGACGTTCCGTAATGGACATGCCCGGATGACGATCCCTCGTGCGCTGCGGAAGACGCGATTGTTACGATCGATCCCCCTAATCGGAAATGTGGAATGGACTGTCTGCAGATAAAAAAGACACCATCGAGATTAACGGCTATCGTACGACGCCATTGTTCGTCCGTCATAGTTGCGAGTGGTTGATCTTCATAAATCGCGGCTGCGGGTATGACGTGATCAATCTGTCCAAAACGGGAGATACAGGCAGATACTACTGCATCTGCGTCGGATGAACTACTCGCCTCATAACCTATAGCCAGTACCGTATCGCCTTGTGGGTCGAGCGATGACGCTAGTTTTGATGCACTCTCAACATTGAAATCAGCAAGAACCACACGCGCGCCGGATCGATGTAGTTTTCGAGCGATCGCACTGCCGATCCCGCCAGCAGCACCGGTTAAGATGATCACCTGATTTTGAAGGCTATTGTCAGTCACCAGGAATTCTCCTGTGGCACTACGCTTGCAGTGTTAGCAATAATCGAAACTCATCTGTCGGTTCTACCGATTTTTTACCGATAGTAGCTGCCCCACGCGCCCACCGTAGCAATCGATCGCCCGTTTAGACCGATTGTTTCTTCAGCTTCCCTAAATTATGCGCGAAGCTGACGGATGGCAGGGCGATCAGCCTCTAAGCCGATCTGAAACCCTTCGTATCCCTTGGCGGCAACCTCATCACAAAAGCTTTGATATGCGGGAATGCCGCCGACGTATGGCATGAAGACCGCTGGCTTTCCCGGGATGTTGACGCCGAGGTACCACGATCTCGCCTTGGTATATAGCGTGCCCTCTGCTGCCTCACGAACTTGGTTCATCCAATTCTCTTCGGCTGCCGACGTAGCTTCGATGTACTCCGCGCTCAGACCGATCATATCAGCCAGGCAATCCGCAATCCATTTGACATTGTCTTCGATCGCGACAATGACGTTGGTCATCACAGACGGACTTCCGGGGCCTGTGACGATGAACAGGTTTGGAAAGCCCGATGTCATCAATCCCAAAAACGTATTAGGTCCATCCTTCCACTTCTCCCTCAGCGTAAGTCCTTGTCGCCCGACGATATCGATCTTGCTTAGGGCTCCGGTCATCGCGTCGAACCCTGTTGCCAAGACTAACGTGTCGAGCTCGTAGACGTCGGTACCAGTAACAACCCCTTCGGGTGAAATTGTTTGGATCGGATCCGTTCGTAGATCTACCAGAGTGACGTTCGATCGATTGAATGTCTCAAAATACATTGCGTCAGCACAGATACGCTTGCTCCCAATCGGATGATCGACTGGAGCTAGTATGTCTGCGACTTTCGGATCAGCAACCACTTCGCGTATCTTTCCCCGAACGAATTCCGCAGCAGTACTATTGGCCTCTTCATTCTTGATAAGATCAGAGTAGGTGGACGCAAAGCCCGTTCCGCCCGCAGCCCATCGCCTTTCGTACTCTTTTTGGCGCTCCTCTGGAGAAACGGCCAAAGCTGACGGCGAAGCAGGATCGTACAAGATGCCAGAAGACGTGGTCCGGGCCTTCGCGCGGCGTTCGGCATAATTTTCTTTCCAAAGATTCTCGTATTGGCTGTCCATCGGCTGGTTGCGTGCCGGAATGCTGAAATTCGGCGTGCGCTGGAATACGTATAAGTGCTCGGCCTGCTTTGCGAGCTCCGGCACCACCTGTATTCCGGAAGAGCCGGTTCCGATAACCCCAACTTTTTGTCCAGACAGGTCGACCTGCTCGTGCGGCCAATTGCCTGTGTGATGAATATTCCCTGAGAAGGTATCAAGACCAGTTATGGCAGGCGTTTGGGCCGCGGACAAACAACCTGTCGCCATCACGCACCACTTGGCACGGTAGCGCTTTCCCTGGTCCGTGGAGACTATCCATTCGGATTCGGTATCTTGGAAGACGGCACTCACAACCTTCGTGTCGAAGACAATATCGCGGCGCAGATCGAATTTGTCAGCTACGTGGTTCGCATATCTCAGTATCTCGCTTTGCGACGCGTATCGCTCGGTCCAATGCCACTCCTGTTGAAGTTCCTCGGAAAATGAATAGGAGTACTGCATACTCTCAACATCGCAGCGCGCGCCAGGATACCGGTTCCAGAACCAAGTTCCGCCGACGTCGGAAGCTGTTTCGAGGACAACGGCAGCAAGCCCAAGTCCGCGCGTCAAGTGCAGCATGTACATACCCGCGAACCCAGCGCCGACGATGACGACGTCAAAGGGTTCGATTGCCCCACGGTCCGGGGACCCGCCCAAATTATCGATCTGTTGCACAAAGTACTCCTTTGACGTGTTCCTTCGCGATGCTTTCGCTATCTTTCAGACGACGGGCGAGCTTACACCCGCCCGTGTAGAGAGTGGCCTCTAGCCTTTGCTGAGCCAGACTTTGCCGTAGTCGGCTTCATACGTCGGATGCATCCCGTGATTTTTCACGGCGGGTACCGAATTGTTATAAAGGGTGCGCCAGTACGGCTGAATGATAATGCCCGAGTCCCTCAGGATCGTTTCGATGTCCTTCATCACGACCTTGCGTTTGTCGGCATCGGGAATCGAGAGCGCTTCGGTGACCTTGGCGTCGAGATCGGGGTTGGAGTATGCGGTTTCATTCCACGCTTCCCCGGTGCGGTAAGCTAGAGCAATCACCTGGATACCGAGCGGACGCATATTCCAATCAGACGTAGAAAAGGGATACTTCGTCCAATCATTCCAGAAGGTTGAACCCGGCAGAACCGTGCGTTTGACCTTGATGCCGCCCTCTCGCAACTGTGCCGCGATCGCATCACCGGTAGTCTTGATCCAGTCCTCGTCGACAGTAATGAGTTCGTGCACGAAATCCGCTTGCCCGGCTTCCGCCATCATAGCCTTGGCTTTAACCGGGTCACGAGCAATCTTCGGGATTTCAACGTATTCAGGGTGGATTGGGCTGACATGGTGATTTTCTGCTGGGGTGCCTGCATTGCCGTATCCAAGTTGCAATACCGTCGCGTTATCAACCGCCAACTGCAATGCGTTACGCACCCTCTGGTCGTCGTAAGGTTTTTGCTTCACGTTGGTGCGTGCTACGATGGTAGCGGCGGTAACGACTTTCGAAGTGACCGTACCAAGTTTTTCGAGGACTTTGACGTAGTCAGCAAAGGTCTGATAATTGGTGTGGACTTCTCCAGCCTCGAACGCGGAAATCATTGCAGAAGGATCTGCGCCGTAGTCGATTAATTCGACACCGTCGAGGTAGATGTCGCCGTTCCACCACTTTCCATCCTCGCGCTTCTTATAAACTACCTTCTGACCGACATCCCACGAAACAAGTTGAAAAGGTCCAGTCCCAATCGGATTCTTGATCAAGTCCTTTCCCGTTTTCTCAAATGAGCGGTGAACGATAAGGGCCGGATAATCCGCGATGCCAGGTATCAAAGCGATGTCCGGTCTCGGAAGCTTGAGCTTGACGGTCATGTCGTCGATCTTGTCGATCGAGCCTTCTCGTAGCTTGCCTGTTTTCTCGTCGATAAGCACGCCGATACGGCCTGGCATGGAGTTGCCCTCAGCGGACTTGTCAGCCCAGCGCGTAAAATTGAAAATGACGTCGTCGGCATTTAGAGTATCACCGTTATGCCATATGACGTTGGGTCGGATATTGAGCGTGTACTCGGTCGCGTTATCGTTAACTGCCCAGCTCTCAAGCAGGTAAGGCTGGAAGGTATAATCTCGAGTATACTTAATTAGTGGCTCCAGCATCTGACGTTCGGCGTTTCCGGTCTCGGACGAACTGGCGGCCCGCGGATCTTGGGCGTCCTTGACGAACATGGCCACCTTCAGGACCCCACCGGCCTTCGGTGTTTCTTCCGCGAAGGCCTTGGCCGGGTCTGCCAGTCCCACTAGCCCATACGCCATGGCGGTGGACGCACCGAACACGCTAGCCATGGCCAGAAATTCACGGCGGTCAACTTTGCCGGCCTTGGCCTGTTTGCCCATCCTAAGAATATGTTCAGGAACCCGGTCGCCGTTACTTTTGAAGACGGTCATTTCTTTCTCCCATTGACATTTTTGTTTCAACGATTCATTCGCTCAGTCGAAACGGCCATATGCGTTCCGTTACAAGCCGTCTGTGGGGTCGCTAGAAATGTCCGGTCCGCGCGATCGCGTTTCCAAACTTATAATCCCAACTACAAAACTCGTGCGTATGTGCGACGAACCACCCGAATGCATTCTTCGAACTGCGCAAACGCATAGCAGGAGCGACGAAGTGAGCCCGGAAAAACGCTTAAACGGCGATGTTCTTTTCGACTGTCCGCTTGGCGTCAGAGCACACGCTTGTCACATCTATGTCATCTGTCTGAGCAAAGAGAGGCTAACATGTCCGGGGAGCCGAACTTGACCGATTCGGCCACTTTTTAGATAAAAAGTGACGCCATGTCCCGTTCGGTGCCGGTACAGATGCGCTCTCACCGCTCCGGGCAGAGTTCTTTCATAGGCACTGTCTTGTTAGGGAATGCCGAGCAACGACTGCGTCGGAGCACAACGCGGGTGCGCCCGGCATTCAGCGCCGAATGGTGTGTTCTGGGGATAAGCCCTCCCGTGAGGCTGCCTGCTTGGGCGCCGCACAGTTTCTGCCGAGGGGCTCCGCCACCGGTTTGCCTCTGACGGTCGCCGAGCCTAGTTCGATGGTCAGTTTGGTCGTCCCCCGGGAGTTTGATCTTCATCGATCAAACCGGGCATCCACGAAGGTGGCGCGCTTGCGAGGCCGGGCGGCACACGGCGAGCGCCGCCGGTTCGCAGTTCCTCACGGGCACAGGAAGACGCCCACATCACAGCCGCCTACGGCTTGCGGCATGGCCGCACCGATGCTGCTGGACGGTCCCATGAAAGGTTCCGAATTCCTGGCCTCTGCCGAGCAGGTCTTACGCACCCGAGCTTCGCCCCGGCGACCGTGGTCAGGGAAACCTGCCAGAGCTTTCTGGCCCAGCGCAAGCATTCTTGCTTTTCTTGTGCCGGCTGCCATTCAAGTCGACGTAGTGTGCAAATCATCCATCGAGACGGTTCGATCCTGCCGAGGCGCCTGCACCCGGGCTGGAGTACGCAGCGCCCCCCTCGACCTGTCGGCGATTGTGAAATTGCCGACGCAAGCGTTCGTTCCATAAGCTGGACACTCGAAAGACCTCCCCATTTCGACCGCTTCGTGATTCACTGTCATTGTGATGCGGGAGGCTGCGAATGCGGGGACAGGCGGGGTTCTGGGACATCGACGAGCGCTATCTGCGGCTGAGCGAGGCCAGCGATCCGCTGGAGAAGCTGAATGCGGTGGTGCCGTGGGAGCCTTTCCGCAAGCCGCTCGGCAAGGCGCTGAAGCGCTCCGATGGCGCGAAGGGTGGTCGGCCGCCTTACGATCCGGTGATGATGTTCAGGATCATGGTTCTGCAGGCGCTCTACGACCTGTCTGACGACCAGGCTGAGTTCCTATCCAGGACCGACTATCCTTCATGCGCTTCCTCGGGCTGGGTCTCGGAGACAGGGTGCCGGACGCCAAGACGATCTGACTGTTCCGGGAGCATCTCACACAGGCCGGCGCGGTGGACAACCTGTTCGCCCGTTTCGACAAGCACCTCGGCAAGGCCGGCTACCTGGGAGATGGGCAGGCAGATTGTCGATGCCACCATCGTGGCGGCGCCCAAGCAGCGCAACACCGACGCCGAGGAGACTGACATTAAGGCGGGCAAGGTTCCGGACGAGTGGAAGAACAAGCCCGCGAAGCTGCGCCAGAAGGACCGCGATGCACGCTGGACGGTGAAGTTCTCGAAAGCCAGGGTCGCCGAAGAGGGAAAGGCGCAGCAACGGGACATCGCCATTCCCGCCTTCGGCTACAAGAACCATGCCTCGATCCATCGCAGGCACGGCTTCATCAGGGGCTGGAACGTCACGAGCGCGTCAGCCTATGACGGTGCTCAGCTTCGCAATGTCCTCAACCGCGCCAACACCGGTTCGACTGTCTGGGCCGACACGGCTTATCGCTCGAAAAAGAACGAGGAGTGGTTGGAGAAGAACGGCTACGTTTCTGACATCCACCAGAAGAAACCGAAGGGTCGGCCGATGAGCGAGGCGACGTCGCGAGCCAATGGGCGGGAATCAAAAACCCGCGCATTCGTCGAACACGTCTTCGCGCAGCAGAAATCCCGCATGGGCCTGTTCGTGCGCACCATCGGCATCGCCCGCGCCAGGCATGGCCAACCTTGCCTACAATCTCACCCGCTTCGTCTGGCACGAGGGGCGAACTGCGCCCCGCATGACGGCGAAGGCGGCGCAAAACGCCGCCGCGATGCCGAAATCGGCAGCCGGATCAATCTCAAACAACCAAATCCGAAGCGATCGCCGTCCATCAGTCCGCGCAGAACGTCGGCGCGGCCCTACCGGCCCGCGAAACGCCGGTAGTTCGAGGTGTCCAGCTGCAGCTACCTGCGGCTCAACGCCTTTGATCGCACATAGCGTGCTGTGGGCCCGTGGCTCCGGCTTCGCATTCAACGCTTTCCGCCAAGACATCACGCTCAAGCTCAACGATCACGATATGAGGTCGAGTAGCAGTTTCAGCCGATCGAGTTCACCGCGAATGTAGGCTCCTGAGACGTGCCAGCAGCACGAGACCGTCTCTAGTGCGAGGTTACCTCAAGTAACCACGAGGTCTTGCGCAGCAGCTGGTCGCCGATGTGGTCGACAACAAAGAACATCAAATCCAAACGAAATGCGCCGGAAACCACTCAGCTCAATTTTATCTTCTTGGTTCCGACGCCTGATTATATACTATCAATTCTAACCTGCTGCAGTCACGGTCCCGAAGTTGGGGTTCGGAAGCTTCTTTGTACGGCCGCCGTCAATGACATGTACCTGCCCGGTCACGAAGGCGCTCTCGTCAGAACCAAGCCATACGGCAAGATTGCCGACATCCCGCGGGTCGCCTAAACGTCCTACCGGATGCATGGTAAGCAGTTCCCTGCGGACGCGTGCGCTGTCGGCCATGCTGTCTAGGTAAATGTTGGTAAGATCAGAGTTGATCCAGCCCGGCGCGATGGCATTGCACCGGATACCCTCGTGCCCGTGATCCACGGCGACCGCTGCGGTAAAACCATGAATGCCCGCTTTCGAAGCGGAATAGGCTGGGTGCTTTGGATTTGATGCTAGCCCTTCAACCGAGCTAATATTGACAATGCTGCCACCACCCCGTTTCCGAAGATGAGGGATTGCTGACTTCGTTAGCAGGAATGGAGCTTTTAAGTTAATATCCATCATCTCGTCCCAGTCGGTCTCGGTCATCTCTTCGATAGTCTTCTCGAACATGATGCCGGCATTGTTGACGAGGATGTCCAGTCCGCCAAACTGCTCTATAACGGTCTGGATGGCCGCAACGATATCTTGAGAGTTGGAAAGATCCGTTTTGACGTAGATCACCTGGTCGTTGAGGATCGTCTCGGGCGGCGAGTTCCGCTGCACAATAGCAATTCTCGCCCCCTCTTCCGCAAAGCGCTGTGTTATACCTTCTCCGATGCCACGCCCGCCGCCGGTCACGATTGCGATTTTGCCTGCAAGTCTGTCAGTCATGCGATATCCTCAATAGACTGGGTTGGCGCCATTCACTCGGATGCTGGTCCCCGCGTGTAGCGACCGGCTCGAGCTAAGAAAATACACGGCGTCGACGATTCCTTGTGTGTGAACATCGGCCAAGCAGAACCGTCGCTGCTCAGCATCGCGTTCGACGTACGAGAGCCTGACGGGCAGGATCTGTCCTGAATAAAATCTGCCCTTCTCTCCTTAAGGCAGCGTGTGCCATTTGCCTACGCTTATGACTGGATAGATCCGATACTATCTAAGACGACTCCAGTCGTTATAGTCGTTGGAACCTGATTGGAGTTCCAACAGTGTCCAAAAGGAGTGGTCTTAAACCTCGCAGAGCATTGCACTTATTCTGCCATGTAACGTATGTTTTCGGAAGCGCCTGGCGTGGGGTTCGCAGAAAATGATTATCATGGCAATCTTAAATCGCATGCATACGCTGTTGACCTGATCTCCGCTCCGGCATCGAAGTGCCATAGAGTGGCCGCCGCAATCGCATGAGGGAGAGCGCCGTCCATGGATGCTAGCGGTGTCGCGCTAGCGGGCTTTGATCGGATGGTCGCCGCAGTGTGTCTCGGCAAAGTTGGGGCGGTTGCGACACGGGAGGTATCGCGCTTCGCTCGCAACAGCCGCGACTGCCAGCAGCTCATCGAGATTTGCCGCGTCGTCGATACGTGCCGATCGACCAGGAGACGGTCTACGCACCGCACCAGGGCAATGACCGGCTGCTGCTGGGATTGAAAGGAGTCTGGACGAATATGAGCTCGATCTGCTGCGTCACCGCTCCCTGTCGGCCCGTGATGGAGAAGGCCCGGTGCGGCGAACTCGTCGTCGCTGCCCCGGCGGCTTTGTGAAGGCCGGCGATCTCCTGGCGAAGGATCCCGATCATCGCATACAGGAGGCCATTATCCTCGAACATGGGCTAGATTTGCCTGTCAAGCGGCCTCGATCATGCAGGCAGACCCATCGCCGAATGGGTGACATGCATCTCGCTTGCTCAAGGGTTCCACAGCCAGGCGTAGAAACTGCTGGGTTGGATGCGCAACCAACGGCACATCGTCCGAACAGTGAACTGCTGACGATGCTCGGCAACGAAACGCCTATCTCACTTTACGTCCTTGGCGAAATGTGTGGTGGCCTTTTAGGATGTCGCGCTCTTTCGGTGACGAAGCCAGCTCCTACCATAGACGACGTATCTCTGCAGCTTGGGCGCCATCGGTCCAACCATATGGCTTCGAGAACTTCTTCTTCCACGCGTAGAGCGGGTGCTGGCTTATCCCGAGCCGCTTCGACACCTCCGCAGAGGGATAACCCCGCTTGGTAATCTGCGCGACCCGCATCGCGCTTGAAATCGTCACTCAAATTGCCTGCCTCCATCATGGCCTCCTTGCCTCAAAATTAGGGAAGGCGTCTACAAATCTAGGGGCAGGTCTACTCGCCTACTATCACTGTCCACGAAACCGGCAGCAGGCCAATTTGCCATCAGCCGCCGCCATGTCTTATCATGCTGAGAAGAGGGGTGGGTTGGCTCGCCTTTCTCATCCTGTGCTATTCGAAGCTCATGGTTAGTCCGCTTAGTATGGCGCGACACTCAACGGAATTTGGCAGAATTCTGTGGGAGCTGATCTCTGAAGGGGTATGTTGATCAATGCCGTCATCTCGAGATGCGCTAACAATACTGGTTGTCGTTACGCAGAGTTGCAATCTAGCAGCCACCATGGCATTTGTAGACCCTTTTCGCGCCGCAAACTATTTGGAGGGCGAAACTCTGTTCCAATGGAAGATCGCTTCGTCGAAGGGCGGCGCTTGCCTGGCGAGCAACGGGGCTTCCTTTGAAACGCTTCCGCTCAAGAATGTGCTGCAAGAGTTCTTTGACATCGTCGTGGTGTCATCAAGCTGGACCCCGGAAACCGTGGCAACACCGGACTTGTTGGCGGCCCTCAGAAAATGGGCGAGGGCCGGCAGTCTGATGGCTGGCCTCGATACTGGAGCATTCATACTTGCTGAAGCAGGTCTGCTGGTGGGCAAGCGCGCCACGGTCCACTACGAACACCTAAGCGCATTTCAGGAACTGAATGCTGATGTCGAAGTGAGTGAGGACATCTTCGTAAGAGACGGCAACCGCTTCACATGCAGTGGTGGCATAGCCAGTTGCGACATGGCGCTCCACATAATTGATGCAGCCTATGGAAGTCCGTTGGCGAAAGCTGCTGCCTATTACATATTCCATCCGGGACTTAGGCGGGCGGGAGTCTCTCAAAATCCCGGCAATATAGAGGCCGTGGTGAGAAAGGCGCCAGAGACGGTCCGACGAGCCATTTCAATTATGGAGAACCATGTAGAGGATTGCATTTCGATACCTGAAATTTCCTCCCTAGTGGGGATATCTCCTCGTCAACTCCACAGGCTGTTCGAACGTGACGTCGGCAAATCTCCTGCGCTTTACTATCGGGACGTTCGACTTGATCGCGCGCGGGGCTTTGTAACCCAAACTGACATGTTGCTTTACGAAATAGCAATTGCCTGCGGCTTTAGAAGTCAGGTGCATTTCAGCCGAGCCTATCGAGCGAGATTTGGCATCCAACCAAGTGCAGATCGCGTTGAGGGACGCATACCATTCGAGTTTCGAGCGTGGCCCCTGCATCGAAGAAAGGGTAAGCGGCTTGCAGAAGACATTCCTTAACTACGGCCTTAACGGCAAAATGGTTATGACAACGCAAAGCCGACGGTCGAAGATTCTGTACCGATTGCAACCCTAAATGAATGGAGTGGACTAGGTCGTGTGGACACTTATCTGATCCAGAGGATGGTTGCAGCGATGGTGACGATGGCAAGGTAGTTTCGGGCTGTCTTCTCGAATCGTGTGGCGACACGTCTGAACTGCTTGAGCCTGGAGAAGCAACATTCGATCAGATGAGGCTGGGCATAGAGGTGCTTGTCGATCGGATATTTGCGTGCCCGTGACGGGTTGTTGGGAACGACGGCGATGGCGCCCTTGTCTGCGATTTCCTGGCGCAAGGGATCGGCATCTTAGGCCGCGTCGGCCATGACGACCTTTGCGGGCAATCCCTCGATCAAAGTGTAGGCCTGCGGGCAGTCGCCGCGTTGGCCAGCCGTCAGAATGAAGCGCACCGGGCACCCAAGGCCTCGGACGGCCATGTGGATCTTGGTGCTCAGACCGCCGCGCGAACGGCCAAGGGCCTGATCTTCAGACCCCCCTCATATGAGGCACATCGTGTCAATGGTAGTGGTGAGGGCTTAGTCACTTTCGAACGTAGTCGGGATCGGCCTCGCGGCGAATTGCGGAACGAGTCCACATCACCTCATATCCGGTCGGCTCTGGTGGAGCCTGCACCCATATCCCGCATGCACGGGCAAGTTTGGCGAGGCCGGGAAGGATGGGACCCATCTTTTTGACGGCGTTAACAGCCCTGGGGGGCTGGGGGGCGCCGGTCCACATCCATCCCGCTTCGTCGCAAGTGACGTTGGCCGCCCTCGCGTCGAACTCTTTCGTCAGGCCTTGGTCATGGCGCCCTCCGGCAGCAGGCCCTGGGTCAGATACCGCCATAAGGCGATTATCAGCTTGCGCGCCAAGGCGACGATCATGCTGCGGCGGATGCGTCCTTTGCCGGTGCCGACGCGCTCGTGAAACCAGCGCGCGAGACCGCTATCGGGCTGATAGCGCAGCCACAGCCAGGCGAGTTCAATGGCGGTTCGTCGCGCTCGCGGATTGCCCGATCTCTGGATGCCTTGGTCGCGGCTGACCGCGCCGCTGCTCCAAGGGCTGGATGCAAGACCGAGATAACCGGCGACCTCACGCCGGTTCTGGAAATCGCAGAAGAACACCTCGTTCGTCATTACGCTTGCGATAGTCAGGCCGATGCCACGCAGATGACTCAGTTGGGCGATTCCGGGAGCTGTGGTCTCGGCGGCCTGACGCTGCTCAGCGTCGACCTCCATGATCATCTCGATTACTTGCCACAAGCGGCGGCACTCGCGCTTGATCTCGTTCTTCAGGCAGGGCGGCAGATCCCGCCCGTCAGCCGTGCGCAGCGTTTCGAGCTGCTCACGCCAGTCCCGTCTGGCTGGCTTGAAGTCGCGGATGCCCTGGGTCATCAAAAGCCCCTTGACGCGGCTCGAATGCTGGCCGCGTTCGTTGACGAGCCGAGCCCGTTCCCGGCTGCGACGGCGATCGTTCTCCTGCTCGAGGCTCGGCACTCGCACAACCCGGCAGACCCTCGGCTCGCCACGTTCCATCGCCATCAGCGTGCGCAGCAGCGCCGCCGCATCGAGGCGGTCCGTCTTGGCGCGGCCTGACCGGCGGTCGACCAGGATGCTGGCCGCGTCCAGAACCTGATTGTCGATGCCGCGGTCGCACAGGAAACGATGCAGCCAGAAACCGTCGTAGCCGGCCTCGTAGCACGACATTACTCGAACCGGACGCGTCAAGGCGGCCTGCGCCTGTTCGCGCCGGTGTTCAATGAGAGCCATAAGCCCTTCGGTGTCACCTCCTTGCAGGCGATGCAGGCTGATCTTGTCGACCGCCGGCGAGTGCAGGGCCACAAGCCAGGTCGACTTGCTCAATTCCAGCGCCATGAAAATTGTGGCAGTCTTCTCGTCGACGGGCGGCAGAGCAACGGATGAGAGATTCATGAGACGTCTCCAGGGTTAGGATGTCGGACCCCGAAAACTTACCTGAGTTCCGCCGCCCGTCGCCTCATGGGATCTTTTTTGGCCCCCCAAGGCGTGCTGGTGGGCGCGGATGATGGTGGAATCGACGATCAGATACTCAAAGTCGGGATCATCCGACATCGCCGCGAATATGCGCCACCAGACACCTTTGCGGCTCCACCGGCTGAACCGGCGGAAGACGCTGTTCCAATCTCCGAATGCATCGGGCAGATCGCGCCAGGGAGAGCCAGTGCGAACGATCCAAAGCACCGCTTCCACGAACATCCGGTTGTCGCGGCCGACGAACCTCGCGCGTCCGCTGGTCGCCGATGATGTGCGCCGACATGCGCTCCCACTGGTCGCCACGAAGAATCAGACGGTCGAGAACACCCATGCCTGTCTCCAAAAGACAGCCTTGAATCTGGAGGGTTCTGTGTAGTCGCGGGCGCGATTGGGCGGGCATGCACGGGTCGCGACTACATTGAAGCCTGATTGAACTGAACCGCGGGATGGCGGGCGGGGCTATGGGGATTTAGGGCTCGACAGTGTGTCCGAGGCGCCGGAGCGGGCTCGCCGATCGCTCTTAGGCGGTCGCCCGTCGTCGCGATGCAGGACCATCTGCGACGCGAGAGACGGCGCCATTGGGTCGTTGACGCTGAGGTGTAGCGTTGCTGGCGACAGCCAGGCTGCGACTTTGACTAGCGGCGCGCAAAGGCCCTTCGGCGACTGTAGCAGACGCCGGGATGGACGGTGCGAGCGTGTCGGTGCGCAGCGTGTCATGAGGTGTCTGGCCAGGTCGGGGCCTTGCGCGGGATCGGGCCCAGCGAGGCCATGGCGCCGCCGCAGCCCGGACAGATGTCCAGGGGGTGCCCTGTGAGACAGCGGTAACGCTGGCGATAGTCGGCGGTCGGGTCCGGCGTCGGCGTGGGCGCCGCCAGAAGAAGACGGCACTGGGCGAGCTTGGCGACGCGGTGGCCGTTGGCGAGGAGGCCGTAATGGCGGATGCGATGGAATCCGTCTGGAAGAGCGTGCAGCAGGAAGCGCCGGATGAACTCGTCGGCGCTTAAGGTCATGAGCTTGTGTTTGGACTTGTCGTGGTGGCGATAGTCCTTCCAGCGGAAGCTGACCTTTCCCTGGTCCAGGCTCACGAGGCGGCTGTTGGCGATGGCGACGCGATGGGTGTGCGGCCCAGATAGGCGAGGACCTGGTCGGGACCGCCGAACGGGGGCTTGGCGTAGACGACCCATTCGATGCGCTTCAGTCCAGTCAGTTGGGCGCAGAAAGTGGCAGGGTCGGCCAGGCTGGCGAGATCGCTGAAGAAGCGAAGCTGGCCGGCGTCGAAGGCGTCCTGCAGGCGCCCCAGGAATAGCCGCCTGAACAGACGCGACAGAACCCGCACGGGCAGGAAAAATCCCGGCCGGCAGGCGACCCATCGCTGGTCCCCGGCCTTCCGTGGCAGGATCGAGCGACAGGCCGCCGCCCGGCACGACGCAGTGGACATGCGGATGATGGTGGAGATTTTGACCCCAAGTATGAAGCACGGCGACCATGCCGATCTCGGCGCCCAGATGCCTGGGATCGGCCGCCGCCACCCTCAAGGCTTCGGATGCGGCATTGAACAGGATCGTATAGACCGCCGCCTTGTTCTGGAAGGCGATCTCAGCGATCTGGGCTGGGACGGTGAAGACCACGTGGAAGTATGGGACCGGCAGCAGCTCAGCCTGCCGCTCGGCCAGCCACTGGGCGCGGGCTAGGCCCTGGCACTTGGGGCAGTGACGGTTGCGGCAGGAGTTATAGGCTTGCCGCACGAGATCGCAGTCGGCGCAGTGTTCGGCGTGACCGCCCAAGGCCGCGGTCCGGCACGCCTCCACCTCGGCCATAACCCGGCGCTCGACACGCCCGAGATGGCCGGCATGGTCGCGGCGATAATCAGCCCCGTGACGGTGGAATACATCCGCCACTTCCAGATCCAGGCGCATGGCGCGCGGCTCAGCCGGGCGGCGTGATCTCCATGCGGAGTTGGTCAAAAGGACTGGCAGTCCGGCCGATCACAGCCGTTGAGACCTGGGCGTATAGTGTCGTCGTCGCCAGGCTGCGATGGCCCAGCAGCACCTGAATGATCCTTATGTCCGTGCCGGCTTCCAAAAGGTGGGTGGCGAAGCTGTGGCGAAGGGTGTGCACCGTCACCCGCTTCTCAACGCCCAGGAACTCGCAGGCTGCTCGACAGGCGATCCCTAAGGTCTGTGGGTGGATCGGGCCGCGGCCATCGCGCCGAGGAAATAGCCATCGCCCTGGCTTGGTCAACCGCCAATAGACGCGCAAAATCTGGTTGTGTGCGTCAAGTTCTGCAAAATGGGCGATCATGAAACTGGTCATGCGGCTTGGCGTAGAGCGAGCTTCTTGTGCTCGCGCAGATCATCCATGTTGATATAGCGGTTGGCCTCCATCCAGTTTTCGTTGGTTTCGACGGCCAGCGCCCTGACCAGGCGCAGGCAGCTTT